>WFPQ01000001.1 GCA_015487515.1 Hyphomicrobiales bacterium
CAATAGTATGGCGTGGTGGTGCCGTCGAGGCGCAAATGTTGCGCATGCTGGCCCGAATGCAGTTTGACAACAAGCGGTACCGGGCCGGATTTACCACGGTGCGGGAGATGGCAGAAACTTTTGCCGACGATGAGGCCATGCTGGAATTGAGCCAGAGGGCGCAGGATGTTTTCGTGGACCTGTACATAAACGGGGCTGCCGATTCCATGGAAGACCTGGAGGCTCTGACCCTGTTCTATGATTTCAGGTACCTGACCCCGGCCGGGGCCCGGGGCGACGAGATCATACGCGGGCTGGCCAGGCGCCTGATAAGGGTCGATCTTTTGAGCCAGGCCGCCGATCTGCTTGAATATCAGATAGATGAACGCCTGGAAGGGGCGGCAAGGGCACAGATAGCCGCTGACCTGGCCATAATATATATCGCAGACAGAAAACCGCAGCTGGCCCTGCAGGTTCTCAACAAGACCTCGATCGCAAACCTGCCAAAGTCACTGGAACGCCAGCGCCGGTTGCTGGAAGCCCGGGCCCTGATCGATGAGGGGCGGGTGGAACTGGCCATAGATATCCTTGGCCAGATAAGCGGGCGGGACGTGGAACTGCTGCGGGTGGATGCCTATTGGCAATCGGGCCGTTATGCAAAGGCGGCGGAGCAGCTGGAGGTCATATATTCCGGGCGCAATGCCGCAACCACCCTGACCAGCCAGGCCCGGATGAACCTGGTAAAGGCGGCGGTTGGATATGTGCTGGGCGGGGACATGCTCGGACTGGCCCGGATCAGATCCAGGTTCGCAGGCAGGATGGCCAACTTCCCCGAATGGCCCATGTTCGACTATGTTACCGGGGCTGCGGTGCCAACCAGTGCCAGCTTCAGGGAGGTGGCGGCCCAGATAGCCGATATTGACGGGTTGTCGGCTTTTCTGAACTCCTACAAGCAGACCTACGGGGAGGGTGGAGCGTTGGTACCTGCTCCTTCCAAGGGGGTTTCCTGACGGATCCCGTCAATACGGAAGTGCTCTTCAGACGCTGACAAAACTGCGCACGATGGCACCGGCCACCAGGTTCCAGCCATCGACAAGAACAAAGAATATGAGCTTGAATGGCAGGGAAATCACGATCGGTGGCAGCATGAGCATGCCCATGGACATAAGGACCGAAGCCACCACCATGTCGATTATGATGAATGGCAAGAACAACAGGAACCCGATTTCAAAGGCCCGCCGCAATTCGGAAATCATGAAGGCTGGAACCAGGATGGTCAGGGAAAGCTCCTCGATGGTATCGGGGGGGGCGGCCTGGGACATGTCAAGGAACAGCTGAATGTCCTTTTCGCGCACGTTGGCGCGCATGAACCTGTGCAGGGGTTCCGACCCCAGTTCGAAGGCCTCCTGGAATTCAATGCGGCCCTCCATGAGGGGAGCAACCCCCTGTTCATAGCTTTGCTGAAGGGTAGGAGCCATGACAAAAGCCGTAAGAAACAGGGCCAGCGAAATCATCACGGAATTGGGGGGGGCCGTTTGCAGGCCGAGGGCGGTTCTGAGAAGGGAAAGAATTATCACTATCCTGGTAAAGCTGGTGACCATGACAAGAATCGAAGGGGCCAGGGCCAGAACGGTGATCAGACCGATCAGCTGGATCGCCCGTTCGGTCAGGGTTCCTTCATTGCCAAGATCTATGTTTATGCCCTGGGCCAGGGCATTTTCGGGCAGGACAGCAAGGGAGGTGGCCACCGCCAGCACGAGTATGAATCCCCAGATGCGAAGGGGGGTGGCAAGCCAGGGGCGGAGCGGTAAATTACGGGCTGTGTCCTTATCCCGGCCTTCAGGGCTTTGAGCCGGTATCGGATTCGTTTCCGGAGCCGGATCCGTTCCTGTCCGGTTCGCGCTGGCCTCTTTTGCTGGATCTGGCCCCGTCATTGCCGGAATCTGCTCCCTCTTCGATGGATTCCATTGCCCTGGTATCTATCTGTCGAGTTTCGTTCTTAGCTGAGTCGGGGCTCAAGGCATTAACGTTATCTTGCAGGTCCGCTGTAAATTCCTCAGTTTTTTGCGCTTCCCCAGGAGTGGGGGAGGGTGTTTCATGGCTGGCGGCCGGCTGGCTTTCGTTGTTGTCTTGCGCGGTTTCTGCCGTGGAGACGGATTTTTCCGGGGCATGTTCTACCGGGTTGTTCCGAAGCGATTCATCCCGGTTCTTGCCGGAGCCGTTTTCTGCGGGGCCATTATCACAGGGGGCTTCATCAGAATTGTCATTGGAACTGGCCCTGGGGCGGTCGGCCGTGCTTTCTTCCTGGTCGTCCAGGGTGTCGTTGCTGGCGCTCACCAGGCTGGTAACCGGCTTTAATATGCCGGTCGCTCTGAGGGGAGTTGGTGTGCCTTTTGCAGGTTTTGCCTCTTCATGATCGCCACTGGCTGGTGTTGATTTGATCTCCGGGACGGTTTTCGGGGCGGAGACGGGGACGGCCGGCCCAGAAGCCCGGGAGACCAGGGGTTCGGTTCTGGCTGCCTGCGTATCGCCTTGAGC
>WFPQ01000002.1 GCA_015487515.1 Hyphomicrobiales bacterium
CTGGAAGACCATCGGCGAATGAACTAAAACCCATTGACAAACCCATGTCCCCGAACTTTTCACCGGTTCGGGGACATGAAACTGCCCGGTTTCAGGAAACCACCGTGAACTGTCCCATCATGCCCGCATCCTCGTGCTCAAGATTGTGGCAATGATACATGTAAGGACTGTCCGGGTCGCTATAATCCTTAAAGCTCAGCAACAGCCTGACCCGGCCTCCCGGTGCAATCAGCACCGTGTCCTTCAGCCCCGCCTCCCCGGGGGCAGGGGGGCGGCCATTGATGTCGATTATCCGGAACTGCACATCGTGAATGTGGAAGGGATGGGGCAGCATGGTCGGATTTTCTATAACCCACACTTCTTCGGTACCAACCCTTACCACCTCGTCTATACGGCTCATGTCCATGGGACGGCCATTGATGCTCATTTCACCTCCCCCCATCATCATCATGCCCATTCCCAGGACAAATCTCCTGGTCCTTACCGCATTTGCCGGATCGGGAGCCGCAAGATTCAAGAGCCTTTCAGGCAAGACAACCGCCCGCCTGCGCCCTGCATCCGGCCTGATGTCAAGCACGTCGAAATCGGCCCGTTCCCCCATCAGCGCCCCCATTATGCCGCCCATCATGCCGCCACCCATCATGCCGCCGCCCCCTGCTGCCCCAAGGGAAGGGGTGGTGCTTTGCAGTGTCACGTGCCTGCCATCGCTCAGGTCGACCACGATATCGATCCTCTCACCCGGAGCAAGTATTATGGAATTCATTCTGACCGGAACCGGCAAGAGCCCCCCATCGCTGCCTGTCTGGACAAAGCTGCGCCCGTCACTGAAGGCCAGTTGATAAATTCTTGAGTTTGAACCATTAAGAATCCGCAGGCGCAAGCTGTCGGAACGGGCCACGAAATAAGGATTGATGGTGCCGTTCACCAGCAGCCTGTCTCCCTTCATTCCCATCATCCTGTCCTGCATGGCGCTCATATATTCGAGCGATCCGTCCCGACCGAACCGGCGGTCCTGCAAGACCAGGGGAATGTCATCGACTCCATATTCCCCCGGCAGGCCGATATTGCCGGAATGCTCGTCCTCGACAAATATCAGGCCGGCCAGCCCCTGATAGACCTGGGGTCCGGTGCGCGGAACCATGTGGGAATGATACCAGAACATGGCCGCATTCTGCCTTACCTCGAATTGCGGCGACCAGGTATTTCCGTTTGCAATGGTCTGGTGCGGTCCTCCGTCGGCCCGGGCCGGCAGGTGAAGCCCGTGCCAGTGCAGCGTACTGGTTTCACCGATATTGTTGCTGACATTGATCCTTACGGTCTCGCCCGCTCTCATCTTCAGGGCCGGTCCCAGGTAAGAGCCGTTTATGCCAAGGGTCCGGGTATCTGCATTGTCGAAAAAATGCGATATGCCCTTTTGCATGTTCAGGTCAAACACCCGCACTCCGTCTTCCACCGTGCCCGAAAGCATGTCCGGTATTGCAAGGGGCCCGGGTTCACCGTTCAGCCCCTGTGAAAAAATCGACCGGCCTGCGGGCTGGTTTCCAACCACCGCAGCACTTGCCATGCCGACACCACCCGCCAGAAATCCTCCTACCAGCGCCCTGCGTGAAATCATTGTTCTGCCCTCAACTGTTTGCTGCGTTCCAGGAATTCCTCTGCCCCGATTTCGCCATCTGCAAAGCGCTGCTCCAGAATGACAAGTGCCCCCCGGTCCCGGTTCCGGGCGAAATCTCCCCCGGCCCACCTGGCCAGCCAGACAATCAATAAGACGAACAGTCCGAACCAGAACAACATCATCAAGGCGCCAGAAAACATGCCGCCCCATCCCAAAAACCAGTTTCCCGCTTCAAAACCGCCATATCCCATCATCACATTCTCCATTTCATTAATGTCTGCTGCCTTGCGCCTTGCCAGTCATCCATGTGAAAGGCCTCTGCAGGGTCTTGATGGTGCAAGGTCTTGATGGTGCAAGTATTATCTGGTCAATGTTGCTCCTTGATGTCACCGGGCTGCAGAATTGTAACCGAATGTTTCAAAGCCCTGCCGGGTTACATTTCGTAACCAATTTTCTGGCAATTCCCACCCCGGCCCATGTATAGAGGACCCATGAACGAGCAACCGCACATACTGATCGTTGATGATGATCACGAGATTCGCACCCTGGTATCCAGGTACCTCTCCAGGCACGGATTGCGGGTAAAGGATGCCCCGGACGGCCGCGCCATGCGCCAGATTCTCAAGGACTGGTCGATCGACCTGATAATTCTGGATCTCATGATGCCGGGGGAAGACGGACTTTCCCTGTGCCGGTCCATAAGGGCAACATCAAGAATTCCCATAATCATGCTTACGGCCATGGGCGAGGAAACCGACCGCATAATCGGCCTTGAAATGGGGGCCGACGACTACCTGGCAAAGCCTTTCAACCCCCGCGAACTGCTGGCCCGCATCAGGGCCGTTTTGCGCCGGGCCGCAGATGTTCCCTCCGGCGGATCCGACGATGATACCGGAGCCGGCATTCATGTTTTCAATGGCTGGAAACTGGATCTGGAGGGACGCGAGCTTACCTCGCCGCAGGAAGTCCTGGTTCCGCTCAGTGCCGGCGAGTTTGAACTGCTGGCCGCCTTTGTAACCCACCCCCGGCGCGTGCTCACCCGTGACCAGCTTCTGGACCTTGCCCGCGGCCGCCAGGCACAACCATTTGACCGCGCCATTGACGTCCAGGTTTCCCGCCTGCGCAGAAAGATCGAGGCCGACCCGGCCAACCCCTCCCTGATCAAGACCGTTCGCAGCGGCGGCTACATGTTCACCCCGTCGGTTTCGGTGCAATCATGAATCCTCCGCCACGCAGATTCTTGCCCGTAGCGCTCCTTAAAAAAAGGGCGCTGCTGAAAAAACTGTTTCTTCCCAGAACCCTTGCCGGCCGCACCATTCTGGTTCTCCTTGCTGCCCTGGTGGTCTCGAACCTTGTTGCCCTGCTGATTTTTTCCGGGGAGCGCGACAACAGCCTTAACAGCATAACGGAAATCACCTCGGCCGAACGCATTGCTACCCTGATCCAGTCCATGGAGCGTTCCCCTCCCGACCCCGGGATTGCAAATGACAGCGTCCTTTGTTCCCAGTCCGGTCCCGGTTTTGCCGTTATCCTTGCATCAGGGCCTGCACTCTCATCCCAGGCCGGCGACAGTCGCTCGCTGATAATGAGTTCCCTGATCAGGAATTTACTCACCGACCCGCAAGATGACCCGCAAAGCGATGGATTGCGCGTTGCATTGGAAGCCCCCGGCGCCCGGGATGCCTTCGAACAGGCGTTTATTGCCGTCATGAACCAGTGCATGGGAGTCGGCAATACCAATGGCCCGGGAGATGCCGGCACGATTAAAAACATGCCCATGATGCAGAATATGGCCGAACGCATGCTGGCCTGGAACGGCGAACAGTTGCTCAGGGTTTCCTACAGGCTCAGCGATGGCCGCTGGCTGAATTTTCTGACCATGTCCCCCCGGTTCACCCCATTCTGGCAATCCCGGTTTTTCGTGGTGTTCTTTGCCATGGCACTGATCATCACGATTGTTTCCGTGTGGATAGTGCGCCGTTCCACTGCTCCCCTGGCCCTGTTTGCAAGAGCTGCCCAACGGCTTGGAAAGGACATAAACGCACCCGATCTTCCCGAAAACGGAGCCCTGGAGGTACAACGGGCTGCCAGCGCCTTTAACAACATGAAACGGCGCCTTGGCAGCCTGATCAAGGACAGGACCATGATGCTGGCGGCCATTTCCCATGACCTGAGAACCCCCATAACCCGGCTTCGCCTGCGCACGGAATTTGTCGAAGATGACGACCAGCGCCAGAAGATGCTGGATGACCTGGAACAGATGGAAGCAATGATTGCCGCCACCATGGCCTTTGCCCGTGATGACGATGCCAGCGAAAAACGCAAGAAGCTCGACCTGGCAGTATTGATACAGACCATTTGCGACGATGCATCCGACCTGGGCCACGATGTCAGCTATGAAGGGGAACAAAACCTGTTCTTCCTCGGCCGTCCCCTGGCCCTGCAACGGGCATTTTCAAACCTTTTGGAAAATGCCATAAAATATGGCAGCCGAGCCCGGGTAAATGTAAGTTGCAAGGATCAGAACATCATCGTCACCATAAGGGATGAAGGGCCCGGCATTCCCGATGACGAGACGGAACGGGTCTTTGAGCCCTTTTATCGCCTTGAAACCTCGCGCAGCCGCGAAACC
>WFPQ01000003.1 GCA_015487515.1 Hyphomicrobiales bacterium
GCACGATCACATCCGCCTCAACCCGCGTTGCCTCTCGTGCCAGGGCAAGGCTGTCGCCCACGATGTCGGCAACACCGTGAAAGATGTCCGGGGTCTGGTAGTTATGCGCCAGGATCACGGCGTTCCTTGTGCGCTTGAGCTCCAGAATGGCCTCGATGTCTTCTTCCAGCTGCAGCCATTCGGGCAGGGGTACGACGGCGCTGACCCGTTCATACAGGCCCGGCAGACGTGGGGCAGTCATGCGCCTCTCCTTGTACTCAATCTGAAAATATGAAGAGGCTTATTCTCGTCATAAGAATATGTCAATGCCGCAAATATGGCAGACGGACGCCGTATATGGCGCTGGTTTCCGGGACGGCGGACCGGTATCGGAATGGCCTGGCTGGCCGCCTCCCGGTGCCGCGGGCGATGTCGATTGCAGCCTCGGGGTTGGCAGTGCTCGGCCGCGTTGATGAAGGAACGTCATCAGTGCGTTTGCACTTCTTCGCCACCACGGCATCGAACTCACCCTGGATGCCGCCGAGATATTCGTCGGGCTTGGCACTGATCAGTTCCCCCGCGATCCGCTTGTAGCCCCAGAGGAGGTTTTCAGAGCCGATGCGGATGACGACATCGCGCAGTTCCCGCGTCAGGAGCGGCCTTTCAACCGCCTGGAACCCAATCATCACATTCGAATATCTTTTGTGCCAATGTTTACTTGTGAATACATGACCGGGCTGTGATTTTCGGACAGGATGGTGGGGCCCGAGGGGTTCCGGGCCCAGTTCCCATTTATATCTTCCATCTTTCGCCTTGGAGCGCGTCTGCATCAAGAATTTGCCTTTGTTCCATGGAAGTCCCGCTTTGGTGTGCTGTCAGGGCAGGCCAGTGCAAGGCAACCATATGGGTGGTCGAGAAATTGCAGGGGATGAAGTAATGTATTGTTGCTGGTTTGTTCTGGGAGATGAAGCAGAATTAAAGCAGCATTCTCATTCCAGTAATAAGTTTAGCTACTTGCAAATTCCAATCACTACCCAGTTTTGCTGATGGTTTTAGTATTTGTTCTTGGTAACTGATCCTTAAGGATGTTCCAATGGCTCGTTTTTAGTGACTTGGGATGTTGTGCCTTGGGATGTTGTGCCTTTGCACAAGATGGGAGCAAAATAATGACCAGCGATATACTGCCTGCCTCCACTCCGATTTTGGATGATGTGATCGGCAATCCTGTTTCTGTTGATAACAATCTTGGACTTTCCATTGTTTTGGGCGTGACGTATGCGCCCGGGCTGAATCCAGGGCCGGACAAGAGATCTGGTGATTTCCTGCTGATTGATCCTCTGAATATGGGAGATGCTTCGGGGTACACGTCATTTATCAGCCGTGGAAGAATCGATGGCAAAGGCGTGGTGACTTCTGGTGTCGGCACTTTGAATTTTGGTGATATTGCAGGGGCTGAGGCAGGTGTAGGCAAAGCCTGGCGTGGAGGTCCGGCCGGTATATCCGAGCCCAGAAAAAACGGAGACGTGCTTTTCTTTGTCAATAGTCGCGGAGGCGTAGCTGAAGGTGGTACGGTCAGCATCAACATTGGTGCTGCCTATAATCTTACGAAGCTGGGGTCTGCTGCCCTTGATAAGCTGGCTGCCCTTGCTCTTAGATATCCTTCCTTGCCAAGTGCGGTTTCTGCTGCAGCCCTTAAACTTGCCTCCGAGGGTGTGGAGGCAAGTGCCGGTTCTTTGGGGATTGCCTGGTTGGGCGTCGCTGTCAGGGTTCAGGTTACTTACGACCAGTGGGGGCAGGTTACGGGTACTACTCTTAATGGCAAGGAATTTGATGTTGCCGGTTTCATGGATGAACTTGGTGCTATTTTTTCGGAAGACGTGCCGTCGCCATTGCTCAGGCTGGATGAATCCAACAGCATGGGAAATATAGGGCCTCTTTCTGACATTCTTCAGAATCCCGATGCGACCGTAATCATAAATGAGCAGGGGCAGAATGACAGGATTTTGTCTGTTTCTGATCTTGGTTCCCTTCCCCAGGATGCTCTTGTGATACAGGATGTGGTTGACGGGGTGTCAAAGGCGTTCGTTATCAGCGATGTCAAGGGGGTCAGGGCTCCTGATCCTGCCGCCAATATGGTAGTTACCAATACTGATTTCGGGGTTATCACCGAATCTGGCGGTTCCACCTGGTTCGAGGGAGATAACGGAATAAGTGTCACTATCTGGGATGGCAACCTTTCCGTTACATACGCTGACGGTACGGTTTATATAGAAACTGCGGATGGTCAGCAGATATTTTATGATGCCAATGGTGAAGTTGCGCGCGTTTCCGGGGAAGACTTCGCAGTTGGCAGCAATGGTTTTGCCAGTGATTTCCGTTCTTACGTTAATGGTGCAAAGCAGGACCCTGGGTTCCAGCCTCCCGACTTTTTCAATGGCTTCCTTTTTGCCGACGAGATGATAAAGGCCGATTTGCTTGGTTATTTGCCGCAAAGCAGTGTTGTTGAAGTAAAAACCGTTATTGGGTCCCGAGGCCCTCTTAAGATGGCAACCGTAGATGGGGAACTTGCCTACATAATATATAATGACGGGAACTTCGAGAATGTCGGCTCCATTATTGATGGCAGCCGGAATTTGACTCCGGGCGATATGAATTTGGTACTGGATATAGCCGAATTTCAGAGCCAGACCGGAAAATTTGCCCTTGGAAGTAAAACCGCGGTTCAGACATGGGAGCAGCAATACAAGCCCATTGCAGACAATCTTATCCTGCAGCTTGAAACCCAGGGCGGTGGCATTCTGCTTGACCCTGAAAGAGGGGTTCCGGGGCTTTTGGAGGCGGTTAATGCCTATAAGCAGGGTGAAGGTATCTATCGCTTTTTTGGAAATCTGACGAATTTGGTTACTGGAGCAACCCCCGGCAGTTCTGTTGCATCAAATATCAGCGGTGCAATTGATGGCCTTGTGGATGCCCTCAGAGCCAGAGGGGTTTCTGATACTGCCAGCTTTGAAGGGCAGGTCTATGCTGTCGCCCTTGCTGCCCAGATGGTGGAAAATGCCTATGCCGCTTATTCTTCACAAGATGCTTCCGGCCGCCTGGGCTTTGCGGCCGATTCCATAAAGGCCATGGGTGCGCTTGCCTCCCTGGGTGTCGTTGACAAGAAATTCGCCCAGTTTGCGGCCCTGTCTTACGGAAGCACGGCTGCATTTCTGGCGGTCAGGGATGCGCTTGATGAAACAAGTGCCAACCTTGACAATTCCCTGGCTTATGACAAGGCAGTCGGTTCTGCCGTGACCATGATCCGTTACCTTGGGGCGATGGATGTCATAGACAAGAGGATGGCAGATGCCGTTGTCGGCTCGTTTGCTGTCTATGAGGGATACAATGCCGGGGTCGAGATTTATGAAAACTGGGGTTCTGATCCTGCTGTAACCATTAGGTCTGCCGGTGACTTCTTGAAAGCCCTTAATGTTCTTGGCCAGGTTGGTGTCATAAAAGATGAACAACTGTTGGAAAATATTGCAACCGCAACCAAGTTTTATTCGGTTATCAAGACCGGGTATGACCTTTATAAATTCGGTTCCAGCGTAGCAACCGTTGGCAATTTTGCCATTGCGCTATCCAGCCTGCTTGTTCCTGAGGATGATCTTGATGCTCAGGCAGCGATTGCCGCTGTCAATTTGCTGGTCAGCGTGTATACGGGCAATGTGGTTGGTGTTTTGTCCAGTGCCTGGACCATTTCCAGTATTTGGGATGCCCAGGAGGCTCAGCGCGAAGCCCTCAGGATATATGAAGCCGAGATGGCAAAGTTGCAGTTCGTTGATATAACTGAGGATGTTGATGTTGATGGAAACATGGTTTCGCTTGATAGTGTTCTTTATGAATATAATATCGGCGATGATTACGTTTACCTGATTGGTGATCCGCAGGACGTTGTCAGTAGTGCTGTTTTTACATTGGAACCTGTCAGCCTCGAGGTTGCGCAACTGAGCAATGGAAAGTTCGTTCTTTTGCATGAGGTTGCTGACAATCACAGCGTTTCCCCGACCCATGACAAGGCCCATGCAGGCCGGCATGGCCTGCTTGATCAAACTGATTTCATTGGCGGTTCTGCAGGGCTTTCCGCAGCATCTTCCCTGGCGCAAAATTATGTGGGCATGACTTATTATGATGATTATTTTACACCTTTGACCATTGTCGGTGTCTGGACGGCGAGCATGATCGAGCTCAAGGTTCAGCGCATCGTGGATGTGGCTTCCATGGGGAGTTATGTCAGAAACACGCCCAGGGTCATTTATGATTACGAGGCAAATGGTTATGCCGGTGTCCAGATGGAACTGGCAAAAACTGACCAGGTCAATATCGAAACTTCAAAGATTCTCACATACTTGGAGCGGGAGGAAATTGAAACCAGGCTCGCTTCGAACATAGATGTTTCCATTGGAGATTTTTCTCTTGGGAAAATATACCTGGATCCCAAAAATTATAATTACGACAAGGCAAAGGCTGATATCTTCAATTCCATCATTCCGGTGCAGGATGATGTCAAGGTAGCGTATATCCAGAACGATCAGAGTCTGGGTTTTACGCTGTTCAAGAACATGAACGATGACAATCGTGACGGTGTCATTGGATCTGGTGACAATCTGGACAAGGTAACAACTTTTTCCAGTGTTGCCGGTCAGACATACGGAGACGATTCAAGCCTCGTCCAGTTGCTTAATGACAATGGTGAGACCTATTTTGCCTATGCGCTTTCAAGTGAAGCCGCGACCAGGGTAGGCGATAGTTCTTTTGATATGGTCGCGAGCGCAAGGCCAACCCAGGCCGGCATGGCTATTCTTCCGTGGTTGGAACTCAGGGGAACTCCCAATGGCCTGCTGGCACAAAATGAAGTCATCATGGATTTCAATGATACGCCGACGGCCCTGGCCGTCTACCAGGAACTGATGAACCCGGTTACACCCGTTGGATACCAGCAGCAGTTTGCCTGGTTCAGGTCTTCTGATGGCAGGCTGTATACGGTTGTAAGCAGCCAGGGAACCGAAACCTATAATGTATATGGGGATATGGTTGCAAAGATCGACGACCCATTTGCCGGTTTCCAATCAGAATGGGCTGTTCCCGGTTATCGGTTTGATGGTGTTAATGATTTTTCTGCTTCTCTTGGATTTCTGGCCGGTTTTGAATCCTTTGGTTCCAAAATTTATGACATTGAAACAAAGTTTGCCCAGATCGATCCCTCTCCCCTTGGCCTTTCCGTTGATTTAAACAGTCCTCTGGTAATTGCCGGTGAACTTGATTTGAATGGCAACAAGGTCTTTGGTGTCAAGGATTACCTCAAAGCCCCCATGAACGATAACGAGATATCGATTTATCTTTCTTATGCAGCCAGCCAGGTAAATGCCGGCGTTCCGGTCAGCGAATTTCTTGGCAATGGATTTGGTATATTGGATACGGATCCTGCCAAGGCAGCAATGGCTGCCAGGGCTTATTATATGGAAAATACATCCAAGGCAGAGTTTCTTGCCAATAATGAATTGCCCACTGACATATCATTTGATGCCCAGGCCTATCTCAGGGCCAACCCTGATGTGCTGGCTTCCCTGGTGACTGACCCGAAATTGGCCGGTGCCGATGTGGCATTGTCCAATCTGCTTGCCGGTTCTCAGGCTGCCGGTGACATAAAAAAGGTGATTAAACTGTTCCAGGCTGCAGCCATGGAATATTACACCTCCGGAAAGAACGGCTTTAATGGATATGCCACCTATGAGCGCGATCTTAACGGGGATGGGATTGTTGATGCCATCCGTGTTGGAGGCACGGGAGTTGTCATGGCAACAGTATCGTCCGACAGTGGCGACCCATCAAATCCGCTAGTGATTGATTATGTTGCAAGGGATGGAAATTTCTGGGGCATGCTTCAGGACATAGACCTTGATATCTCCCCTGATGTTCTTCTTGCTCCAGCCTCAGATGGTGGTATCTGGACCGTCAAATTGTCATCCAGCGGGGCTGTTGCTACGGCACGAACTGCCGAGGCTGCAGTTTCTCTGGCCCTGGCCGGCGCGGATTTGCAGCCGGGAGGTGCGGGTATATTTGCCGATGCCAATGGTGACGGCATTGCTGACAGGGTCAAGGTTCTTATGGATGGCTCGGGCCAGATAACCCTTGGTTTCAATGACCCCGCTGCCATTGATGGCATTGGTTTGACCAGCAAGGTATTTACCGGTGAAACCTTGCAGGATGCCGTGGCATCCGCGAATGCGCTTGCCCTGCTGGCCTGGACCGCTGGAAATGATGATCAGATAATGGCCTATGGGGCTGATTTGTCGGCGGCTCAGGTAGCTTTTTCCAGGGTTGGGTCCTATCAGAATGCCGTTAACCTTGGGCAGTTCGCCCTTGACAATGCAGATTTGCTTGCTGCCAGCGGTAATGATCTTGAAAAAGCTCTTGAGAACTACATCACATCAAGGCGTTCGTCGCTGGTTGCAGCGAAAGACGCCGAGGTGTTCACTTTGCAAAATATCATGCCGGAGGAGACCGTTAGCAAGATTGCTAATGACCTGAAAAGTGTTTTTGAAAGTCAGCAGAGCAATGCAGGCGGGCTTTTTTACGTCTATCAGTTTTCCGGCACGGACAATTCTGGCGCTGTCATTCCGGCGCTCGAGGGCTCTAGCCTGATAAATGTTACCACGGTTGGACTGACCCCTAATTTGCAGCAGGCAACTGATGCACGATGGGTTGAGATTTTTTCCGAGATTTATACCAGGCCCGAATATTCCGATGCCTTGAAGTCTGCGATACGAGTATACAATGACAAGATTGCAGGCTTTATGGCTGATACGAGCGGCATTGCGGTCGACCTGGTGATTGAAGCCTATGGTGCCTTGTTTGAAGCATTTCAGGCAGAAGCCAACATGATAGAAGAA
>WFPQ01000004.1 GCA_015487515.1 Hyphomicrobiales bacterium
CCCATGGCCGGTATGTCAGCATCATCCCTTAGAACCAGTTCGTCTATGTCCGAAGAATTGGCGATGATGCGCGAGGCCACCCCCTCCCTTTCGGCAATCGCCTTTACCAGCACACGCAAAAGGTCACCTACCGGCCCCTTGGCCGAAGGGCCGGAGCGCCGTTTCGGCATGGAGGGCAGTTGATCTTCAGGAATGGCCTCGATCCTTTTTACCAGTTCGATGATTTCCCGGCCCAGGCCAGAGGCTGCAAATCCCCTTGGCACGGCGCGCAACCTGTCAAACTCCCCCTGTGACCCGGGGCGCTGAATGGCCAGTTCATAAAGGGCATCATCCTTTAATATACGGCGCCGGGGCCGGTTGCTTTCCTGGGCCCTTCGTTCCCTTAAGGCTGCCAGCTCCCTTAGGGCTGCCAGGTCTCGAGGGCGGTTGACCTTTGATTTAAGGCGTTTCCAGGCATCTTCTGGCCTGATCATGTAGGTGGCAATGTTTTCAAGGGTTTTTTGCTCATCCCTCATCCATGAAGTCCGGTTCAGTTCCCTGAGTTTTCTTGAAAGTTCAAGGTATATGTCGCGCAGGTAAGTGACATCGGCCAGGGCATAGGCCATCTGCTTTTTGCTCAGGGGCCGGGCGGCCCAGTCGGTAAAGCGGGAACTCTTGTCTATCCTGGCACCGACGATCGATCCGACCAGCCTGTCATAGGATATGGCATCGCCAAAACCGCAGACGCTGGCCGCTATCTGGGTATCGAAAATCGGTGCCGGTACGGATCCGGTCATTTTCACGAAAATCTCCACGTCCTGGCGGGCCGCATGAAAAACCTTGACAATGGCGGGATCGGCCAGCAGGTCCAGCAGCGGTTCAAGGTCGATTCCCTCCGCCATCGGATCGACCAGAACTGCCTCTTTGCTGGTGGCGACCTGAATCAGGCACAATATGGGCCAATAAGTGGTTTCCCGGTGAAATTCGGTATCGACGGTTATGAAGTCGAATTCCTGAGCCTGCCGGCAAAAAGTTTTCAGGTCATCTGTTCTGGTAATCAGTTGCATAAAGTGCCCATTCCCTCTATTCGAGGCTGAAACGATTTTGGATTTTGAAATATCTGTCTAACAGCACCAAGAGAATTAAACCATGCATAAATACCGCACCCATAACTGCGCCCAGCTCAACACGAGCAACGGGGGTCAAGATGTACGTCTTAGCGGCTGGGTGCACCGGGTGCGCGACCACGGGGGAGTGCTGTTCGTGGATCTGCGCGACCATTACGGCATTACCCAATGCGTGGCCGATCCCGATTCCCCCGCTTTTGCCGCGGTCGAGGAACTCAGGGCCGAAAGCGTGATAAGGATCGACGGGCTGGTAAGAGCCCGGGAGGCCGAAGCAGTCAACCCGGCCCTGCCCACGGGCGAGATCGAGGTCTTCATCAATGATCTGGAAGTATTGGGTCCGGCAAGGGAATTGCCGCTGCCGGTTTTCGGAGAGCAGGAATATCCCGAGGATGTTCGCCTGACCAACAGGTTTCTGGACTTGAGGCGCGAGCGCATCCATAACAATATCATCATGCGCTCCAGGATCATCACCTATTTGCGCAACAAGATGATTGAAGCCGGCTTCATGGAATTCCAGACCCCGATTCTGACCGCCTCCAGCCCGGAGGGGGCCCGGGATTTCCTGGTTCCTTCGCGCCTTCACCCCGGAAAATTCTATGCCCTTCCCCAGGCCCCGCAACAGTTCAAGCAATTGCTGATGATTGCCGGGTTTGACCGTTACTTTCAGATTGCCCCCTGCTTTCGGGACGAGGACGCCCGGGCCGACCGTTCTCCGGGGGAATTTTACCAACTCGATATCGAAATGAGTTTTGTCGAACAGGAAGATGTCTTTGAAGCCATCGAACCGGTTTTGCGCGGGGTATTTGAAGAATTCGGCAATGGCAGGCCCGTCAGCGACAAGTTCCCCCGTATTCCCTATGAACAGGCAATCAGCAAATATGGCACCGACAAGCCCGATCTGCGCAACCCGATCGAGATGGAGGACGTAACCGGACATTTTGCCGGTTCCGGTTTCAAGATATTTGCCTCCCAGATTGCCAGTGATCCAAAGGTCAGGGTCTGGGCGATCCCGGCCCCCGGCGGCGGTTCCCGGGCCTTTTGCGACAGGATGAATTCCTGGGCCCAGAAACAGGGCCAGCCCGGACTGGGCTATATCTTTTTGCGGGACGGGGAGGGGGCAGGCCCCATTGCCAAGAATATCGGCCCGGAACGAACCGCCGCCCTGCGGGAGCAACTTGGCCTTGAAGACGGGGATGCCATGTTCTTTGTCTGCGGCCTGCCGGACAAATTTGCCACATTTGCCGGAGCCGCCCGCACCAAGGTCGGCACCGATCTGAAACTGATCGACGAAGACCGGTTTGCCCTGTGCTGGATTGTTGATTTTCCCATGTTCGAATGGGACGAGGAAAACGAAAAGATAGATTTTTCCCACAATCCGTTCTCCATGCCCCAGGGCGGGCTGGAAGCCCTTGAAAGCAAGGATCCGCTCAGCATCAATGCCTATCAGTATGATATAGTTTGCAACGGCTTCGAGCTCAGTTCGGGCGCCATCCGAAACCACCGCCCCGAGATCATGCGCAAGGCCTTTAAGATTGCCGGCTATGAACAGTCGGTACTGGAAGAAAAATTCGGCGGCATGCTGCGCGCCATGGAATACGGAGCTCCACCCCACGGGGGAACGGCCCCCGGAATCGATCGTATCGTAATGCTGCTTTGCGGCGAGGAAAACCTGCGCGAGGTAACTGCCTTTCCCATGAACCAGCAGGCCCAGGACCTGCTGATGGATGCTCCCTCAGGCGTCAGCGCCCGGCAATTGCGCGAATTACATATCCGCCCCAACCTCCCTGGAAAGGGAGACCAGCCCGCCGGCGCGAGGCCATAAAGCCCGCCGGCGCGAGGCCATAAAGCCCGCCGGCGCGAGGCCATAAAGCCCGCCGGCGTTCATGGCATTTAAAAAATTGCAAAATCGCTGCTTTTGTTGAGAAAGGGTTTGGATTTTCATGACCGCATATGCCGGCAAAACTTCTGATATTGGTTAATCGGATGTTAGTTGCTCGCAGCATATCATTCCTGCCAGATCGGATCATTCCACGGGTGCGGGCGCTTGCAATCCAGAACCAACATAATTTTGCTGATTGTTGCCATATTGGCCTTCGTTCCCATTCTGGCGCTGGGCTTCGTGCTGGACGGCTATATAAAGAACCGCGAATCCTCGGCCATCTTGCGTACGGCCAACGATATTTCCGGGGAAACCCAGTCTGCCGTCTATGAAGCAATCCAGGTAATTCAGGATGTCCTGACCGGTGCTCCATCCCTGTGCACCCCGTCATTCATGGACAACATGTACCTGCGCATGCAGCGCAGCTCCTTCGTGCGCCAGATCGTAATCAAAAACGACCTCGGGGTCAGGTATTGCGAAGCTCTCGGGGGGAATATAGCCTATGACACCCTGTCCGAAAAACTTTCGATACCGGGAAGGCAGGAGGTGATTTCTGCCGTACGCATGCCCGGTCTCGAAGCACCGGGTCTGAGGGTGGAATATGCCATAGACGAAAACAAGACAATCGCCACCTTTATCACCTTCAACCATATTCTTTCCTCCATGAAAATGCCCCCCGGGCTTGATGAAGCCAGCCTGTTGCGCATGGCATTTGCCGATGGAACCGAATTGTTTTCCATCGGAGATCCCCAGACTTTTGACGGGGAGGATCAGTTTGACAATTTCATCAAGGTGGTTTCCCTGGCCGGGGACGTGCCCATACGGCTCGAGGTTGCGGTTCCCTTTTCAAAGATACGGGCCAGATATGCCGATCTTTACATATGGATGACCATCCTGGCCTGCATCTTCAGCGCCAGCATCCTTATCGGGGCCATCCATATTTCCAGGAAAAGTTCCCTGCCATCCTTTGACCTGGAACATGCAATTGCTGCCGGGGACATAAAGCCATTCTATCAGCCGGTGATAGATGTAAGCACCGGGCGGGTTTACGGGTGTGAAGTGCTGGCGCGCTGGGTCAAGAAGAACGGTGATGTCATTTCCCCCGGGGCCTTCATTGAATATGCGGAAGTGTCCGGGCTGGCCATACCCATGACAATCAGCATCATGGAAACGGTGCGCCGGGACCTGGAAGAAATAAGCGCCATGAACCCGGACCTCAAGATCAGCATAAACCTGTTCGAGGGGCATTTCCGGGACGGTTCGGTGGTCGATGACGTGGCAGCCATTTTTTCCGGTTCCAGAATAAACCTGCGCCAGCTGGTGTTCGAAATAACCGAACGCCATCCCCTTGGCAACAATGCCCAGGCCACCGGTGTCATTGCCGGCCTGCAGTCCATGGGGTGCAAGGTGGCCATGGATGATGTGGGCACCGGTCACTCGAACCTGGCCTATATCCAGACCCTTGGCGTTGATATCATCAAGATCGACAAGGTGTTCATCGACCCCATAACCAGGCAAACCACGGCAATGCCCATTCTTGACAGCCTGATATCCCTGGCCAGCGAGTTGAACGCGGGAATAATAGCCGAAGGCGTGGAAAGCCAGGATCAGGCCCTTTACCTGCGCTCAAAGGGAGTAAGGCATCTGCAGGGCTTCCTGTTCTCTCCTGCCATACCAGCTGACAAATACATGGAGATGGTAAACAGCCTTAACGGCCGCAATACCATGCCTGCGGGTGGCCATGACAATGGAAATGGAAAAATGTCACAAGACGACAGGGACGCAGCCTGATCCCTTGAACACCGGGCCGGTTTTTTATGGCTGCCATGTTTCCCGTCTGTCCCGCGGCCTTCTTTACTTGTCGAAAACCCCCTGAAAAATGATATTTTTCAAATTTTCCCCAGATGTGCTGATTTGTCCTGCCGGCGCCATCATTGCTACGTTACGGCTAAATGGCAACTCAACACATTGTTTTACAAGCATTTTTAATAAGAAGGCAAAAACCTGGGCTCCAGTCGCCCTTGAAGGTTGTTGATTATGCAGCCCCAAAAGCTGGCACTTTTGCCAACAAGTCTTTATGCAATGTCTTGAATTCAGCCGGCAAATCCCGATTCCATGATTACCAGTGGCGATCAAGGGATTGACGGCACGTGTTTTTGAAAAAAGGGGCGATCATGTCTGACAATGATAGTGAAAAAACCGAAGCATTGCGCGAGGCAGCATTACACTTTCACAAATGGCCGCTACCCGGAAAGCTGGAAATAACCCCCACAAAGCCGTTGGCCAACCAGCGGGACCTGGCCCTGGCCTATTCACCGGGAGTTGCCGCCCCCTGCGAGGAAATTGCCCGGGAACCGGAACTGGCCGCCGATTATACGGCCCGCAGCAACCTTGTCGGAGTCATAAGCAATGGCACCGCGGTTCTGGGCCTTGGCTCCATAGGGGCCCTTGCTTCAAAACCGGTCATGGAAGGCAAGGCGGTTCTGTTCAAGAAATTTGCCGGCATCGATGCCATGGATATCGAGGTGGCAGAAACCGACCCCAAGCGCTTTATCGAGGTGGTGGCCCCGCTGGAGCCCACCTTTGGCGGTATCAACCTTGAGGACATCAAGGCCCCGGACTGTTTTGAAATCGAGGAAAGCCTGCGTTCGCGCATGAACATCCCCGTCTTTCACGACGACCAGCACGGAACCGCCATAATAGTTGCGGCTGCCGTCATGAATGGCCTGAAACTGGCCAACAAGTCCATTGAAAACATCAAGATATGCACATCCGGTGCCGGGGCTGCGGCCATTGCCTGCCTCAATCTTCTGGTCAGCCTCGGGGCCCGCCGCAAAAACATATTCATCGGCGACCGCGAGGGATTGGTTACAAAGCGCCGTTCGGACAATGTCGATCGCTGGCGCAGGGCCTTTGCCCAGGATGTTGAAGCAGAAACCCTGGCCGAAGTCATGCCTGGGGCCGACGTGTTTTTGGGCCTTTCGGCCGCCGGGGCCCTGAAGCCGGAAATGATCGAACACATGGCCGAAAAGCCCCTGATTCTGGCCCTGTCCAACCCGGTACCCGAAATCATGCCCGAACTGGCCCTCAAGGTACGTCCCGATGCCATGATGTGCACCGGCCGCTCCGACTATCCCAACCAGGTCAACAATGTTTTGTGCTTTCCCTTCATATTTCGTGGTGCGCTGGATGTGGGGGCAACCACCATCAACGAGGAAATGAAGATGGCGGCGGTCATGGCCATAGCC
>WFPQ01000005.1 GCA_015487515.1 Hyphomicrobiales bacterium
GCCCAGGTCGAACTGGCCCAATGGTGGTCGCAGCTTTTCCAGGTTCCCTGCGCCATATTTGACCAGCATTTTGACCCCACCGGCAAGAACCCCGCCAACACCGAATTTGTTGGGCTGGGCAATGGATCATGGAACCTTGAAGGCGGACCGGGCAAGATCCTTGAAAACATTAAAAATTCCGGCAAAACCCACGGACAGTCTGAAAATTGATCCCTGAAGAAAAACCCAGGAAATTGAGAAAAAAACCTGTTGGCGGCCTGTTCGCCCCCCTGCCATTGCTCGTCCTTGCCTTCATGGAGCCCGCCTTTTCCCAGCAGGAATTTTCCCAGCCCCGGATACCGCAAAACCTGCCCATCGACTTTCCCCTGACCAGCAATCCACCCGCCCCACCGGACGGGTCAGGCTCCATTGAGCAACCCGATTCCCAGAAGGACGACGCCCAGGAAATATCGGAACAGATCTTTGGCCCCCGCCGCCCCATCGACCTTGCATTTGGTGCCTTCCAGCGCGGATTTTACCTGACCGCCCTTTCCCTGGCCCTTGAGCGGGCCGAAAACAATGATCCGGCAGCCCAGACCCTGATTGCGACCATTTATGCCAACGGCCTGGGAGTGGCACAAAACCTGGCCCTCGCCTCAAGCTGGTATGCCATTGCCTCCAAGAACGGCGATATTGCCGCGACCTTTGAACTGGCCCTGCTCTACCAGAACGGAACCGGTGTTCCCAAGAACCGCCAGCGGGCCGCGGAACTGTTTGCCATTGCTGCTGCCGCCGGCCATCGCGAAGCCATGTACAATATGGCCCTGTTGCACGTGGAGGGAATTTATGCCGAACCCAGCCTGACCCTTGCCGCCTCACTGATGAAAAGGGCCGCCGATGCCGGACTGGCCGAGGCCAACTATGATTATGGAATAATGCTCATGGAAGGAGCCGGTGAACCGCCAAATCCGGAACTGGGCGCCAGCTATATCGGACGGGCCGCCCGTTACGGGCTGATAGAAGCCCAGGTGGAATATGCCACATTGCTGTATTTGGGCAAGGGTGTGCAACAGAACCGTCCCGAGGCCATCCTTTGGTATAGCCGGGCCGCCGAAGCGGGTAATCCGGTGGCCCAGAACCGGCTTGCCAAACTCTATGCGGTTGGAGAGGGGGTTCCCCTTGATCTGCAGACCGCCGCCATGTGGCGCTCCCTGGCCCGTCGCCAGGGCCTTAATGATCCAGGCCTTGATACCCTGCTGATTTCCATTGCCCCCGAAGATATAAACCGGGCCGAGGAAAGGGCCTTTTACTGGCCGGAAAAGGTTCCGGACACGAAAAATCCCGGCTCCCGCATCTTGCAGGAAAGCCCCCAGGTGCAGATTCGCCGTATCGACCAGCCTGAGGAACAGATTGCCCCGGCTGCCCAATGAACGGTAAAATCCTGTCCCTGAAAGGACCTGCCCTTTGGTCTTTCCGGGCACCTTCTTGCAGACAGCCACCTTTTCCTGCAGACATCCCCCTTGCAAGCATTGCCAATCTGGGGCAAAACCCGCCAAGGCCCAATCCCAGCAAAAAAGAACTGCATCATGAAAATAAATGGTAACGAAATCCGGCCCGGCTATGTCATACGCCACAAGGAAGAGCTCTGGGTTGCCGTAAAGGTCAACCATGTGAAACCGGGCAAGGGCGGCGCCTTTGCCCAGGTGGAACTGAAGGGAATCGTTTCCGGAACCAAGCTCAATGAACGCTTCCGTTCCGCCGAGACCGTGGAAAGGATCCGCCTTGAGCAGAAGGAATACCAGTTTCTTTATGCCCAGGACGACATGCTGGTTTTCATGGACAATTCCACCTACGAACAACTGGAATTGATGAAGGATTTTGTCGGCGATCGCGCCCAGTTTCTCCAGGACGGCATAAACGTGCAGGTTGAAAGCCACGAGGGCACCCCCCTTGGCATTTCCCTTCCCCAGTTCGTCACCCTGAAAGTTGTTGAGACCGAACCGGTGGTAAAGGGACAGACCGCCGCCAACTCCTTCAAGCCCGCCATTCTTGAAAACGGTGTCAAGGTCATGGTCCCCCCCTTCATATCCGAGGGAGAAAACATAGTTGTGGATACCCAGGAAATAACCTATTTCAAACGCGCCGATTAGGGGCAGGTCCCCATCATCCGGCTGGACAGCAAAAGGGTATAATAAAAGGGTATAATAATGGCCGCCTCCGCTCTGCTCAACATAATGATCAAGGCCGCGCAAAAGGCAGGGCGTTCCCTGACACGGGATTTTGGCGAGGTCGAAAATCTCCAGGTCTCAAGAAAGGGACCTGCCGATTTTGTTTCCAATGCCGACAGGCGGGCCGAGGAAATCATCCATGACGAATTGCTCAAGGCCCGTCCCACCTATTCGTTCCTTATGGAAGAGGGCGGAGAAATAAAGGGAACCGACGGCCAGCACCGCTGGATCATCGATCCCCTTGACGGCACCACCAACTTTTTGCATTCCATCCCCATTTTCGCCTCCTGCATAGCCCTGGAAAGAAACGGTGAAATCGTCGCCTCCACGATCTACAACCCGATAATGGAAGAAACCTTTACCGCCGAACGCGGCGGCGGTGCCTGGCTCAACGGCCGCAAGCGCCTCAGGGTGGCGGGCCGGCGCCGGCTTTCGGATTGTGTAGGCGTGACCGGCATAAACTCGCGCAGCGCCACGGGAACGGCCCGGGAAATCAGGCAACTGTCCCACATCACCCCGAGCCTTGCCGGCATCCGCAGAACCGGCTCCGCTTCCAGCGACCTGGCCTGGCTGGCCGCAGGACGGTTCGACCTTTACTGGGAGGCAGAGCTTTCCCCATGGGACGTGGCCCCCGGCTCCCTGATGGTCAGGGAAGCGGGAGGTTTCATTTCCGATTTTTCCGGACGCCCCGATTCGATTCGAAACGGCGAGGTCGTGGCCGGCAATGAAATTGTCCAGGCTGCCCTTTTAAAGGCCCTTAAAAACCTCTCTTCCTGAAAAAACACAAGGATGCCGGCCAGGGACTGCCGGGCCCGTCCCGCCCGCACCGGCAGAGTTCAGGCACTCTGCTGCCCGCAAGGATGATCTGCCACCCGCAAGACCATGTAAGGGGCCCGAACTCCCCCGTTACCCGAATTTTTCCTATCACCATTGTCATGACCAATTTGTCTGAATAGACTCCCCGCAGGCAAATCATCACGACCA
Source organism: Hyphomicrobiales bacterium (assembly GCA_015487515.1). Lineage (GTDB taxonomy): Bacteria > Pseudomonadota > Alphaproteobacteria > Rhizobiales > Devosiaceae > DROE01. Next base: position 3,192 of record WFPQ01000005.1, read on the forward strand.
ATGCATGCGGGGTTCCATCAAGGCCATGACCGAACGCTACAATCCCTACCTGCTGGCTTCACCAAATGTCTACCTGGTAAAAATGATCATTTTCCTGGTATTGATAGGCCTGCTGGGCGCCATACTGGCAGAACAGCTGGCCGAAGCCTTCTGGGCCAACCCGTTCATCAATGGACTCATCCTGTTTGCACTGGTCATCGGAATTCTTCTCAGCTTCAGGCAGGTAGTCCGCCTGTTTCCGGAAATAGGCTGGGTCAACTCCCTGCAGAACGGCACTCCGGATCCCATCCGCGAGCCCCCGGTTCTTCTGGCCCCGGTGGCCTATATTCTAAGGGACAGGCTCGGGGAGGCGGTCATTACCCCGGCCTCGCTGCGTTCGATCCTTGATTCCGTCGGCTTTCGCCTCGAAGAAGCCCGCGAGACCGCCCGCTACATGATAGGACTGCTGGTGTTCCTTGGCCTCTTGGGCACCTTTTACGGCCTTCTTCAAACCGTGAATTCCGTAACCAGCGTGATCCAGGGGCTGGACATTGCCGCCGGGGATTCGGGAACCCTGTTCTCGAACCTGACCGATGGCCTTGAAGCTCCCCTTCAGGGAATGGGAACCGCCTTTTCGTCCTCCCTGTTCGGTCTTTCCGGCTCTCTGATACTGGGTTTTCTGGACCTGCAGGCCGGACAGGCCCAGAACGCCTTTGCCACCGAACTCGAAGACTGGATGTCCTCCATGACCGAGCTCGATCATCCCGTGACCCAGATGCAGGCCACGGGCCTTGGGGTTTCCGGGGAAGAAATGCACTCCCTCATAGAGCAGTTGGGCAGTTCGATGCAGCGCACCGACAGTTCGCAAAATGCCATACGTGCCATGGCCGAACTGGCCCGGGGAATCGACGGCCTGGTAAAACACATCAAGGCCGAGCAGGAAGACCTGCGCCGGCACATAGTCCAGCAGGGACAGACCAACAAGCGGCTGGGCGACCTGATTGACGCCATGCTTGCCGAAAACGAGAGGGAAAGAGAAAGAGAACGGGAGAGGGAAAAGCTGCGGCAGGGTCCGGCAAATCAGATCTGAAACTGCAAAATATTGCTTCGGCACAACATCGCTGATGCCTTCTTGCCCGCAAGTCCCCTGCATTTCGATGCCCGGCAGCAAAGACCTGATATGAACCGTGGAGAAAGCACCAAACCATGAGAATGTCCCGCCACATTCAAAGAAGCCGCAATGATTTCTGGCCCGGCTTTGTCGATGCCATGTCTTCCCTGCTGCTGGTGATAATATTTCTGCTTTCCCTTTTCATGCTGGCCCAGTTTTTCCTGTCCCAGGAGATCCTGGGCAAGGACAGCGCCCTGACCCGCCTCAATTCCCAGATAGCAGAACTCACCGACCTGCTGCAACTGGAACGGGCCAGCAATACGGACCTTGAAACGACGATTGCCACCCTTTCGGCCACCCTTGCCGATACACAGATCGAGCGCAACGAACTCCTGGGCCAGGTTTCGGGTCTTGGCAGCGGCATTGCCCAGCGGGACCGGCAGGTGGCTGACCTTAACTCCCAGCTTGCAAAAGAACGCCAGCTATCCAGCCAGGCCAATGCCCAGCTCGAATTGCTGAACCAGCAATTATCGGCCCTTCGCACCCAGATAAGAGCCCTCGAGCAGGCCCTTGATGCCTCGGAATTCCGTGACAGCGAATCAAGGATCAAGATTGCCGACCTTGGCCGCCGCCTCAACCTGGCCCTGGCCCAGAGGGTGCAGGACCTGTCCCGTTACCGGTCGGATTTTTTCGGACGATTACGCACCATCCTGGCCGACCGTACCGACATAACGGTGGTTGGCGACCGCTTCGTTTTCCAGTCAGAGGTCCTGTTTGATGCCGGCCAGGCCGACATAACCAGTCACGGCCGCGAGCAGATTGCAAAAATGGCCGAGGCAGTATTGCAGCTCGAACAGGAAATACCACCGGACATCAACTGGGTCCTGCGCATTGACGGCCACACGGACCGGCGGCCCATTTCCACCGTCCGCTTTCCCTCCAACTGGGAACTTTCCGCCGCCCGCGCCATTTCGGTGGCAAAGCTGCTGATCGAAATGGGAGTTTCTCCCAACCGGCTGGTTGCCGCCGGTTTTGGGGAATTTTCCCCCATCGACCCGGCCGATACCGAAGAGGCCTATCGCAAGAACCGGCGCATAGAATTCAAGCTGACCGAATGACTTCCGGGACAGGACAGGAGACTTCCATAACCACCAGTTTTCATATCTGCAATCACCGGGGTCACAAGGAATGGAAGCAGAACATGCCCCCCCGAACGACCGGCCCGTCGGGGGCACTTTTTCAAACCGGCACTATTCGGATCCATCCCGGAACTGCAACTTTGCCAGTTGGGCATAACGTCCCCCCTTGGCAATCAGCTGTTCGTGACTGCCCTGGTCTATCAGCCTGCCCCCCTCGACCACCAATATGCGGTCCGCATCTCGAATGGTGGCCAGCCTGTGGGCAATCACCAGGGTCGTTCGTCCCTGCATGAGGCGATCCAGCGCCTTTTGCACCAGGTGCTCGCTCTGGGCATCAAGGGAACTGGTAGCCTCGTCCAGCAGCAATATGGGAGCATCCTTGAGCAGGGCTCTTGCAATTGCCAGTCGCTGTTTCTGCCCCCCCGAAAGCATTACCCCGCGCTCTCCGACCACCGAATTGTAGCCATCCCTTAATTGCCCCACAAATTCATCGACCATGGCCGCCTTTGCCGCTGCCATGACCTCCCCGTCACTGGCCTGCATCTTTCCAAAACGTATATTGTCGGCAATGGTGCCCGAAAAGATCACGCTCTCCTGCTCCACGTAGGAAAACCTCTGGCGCAAATCTCCCGGCATCACCTTCGTGCAATCGATTCCATCGACCCTTACCACTCCCCCCGTTACGTCGTAAAATCTTTGCAGCAGGGCAAATATGGTTGATTTGCCTGCTCCCGAGGGCCCGACAATGGCCACGTTTTCCCCGGGCTCCACCACGAAGGAAACATTCTTGAGAACCGTCTTGTTGTCCCGCGTGGCATAAGAAAAACTGACATCACAAAACTCCACCTTTCCAAGGGGTGGCTCCGGCATCTTGACGGGATTCTCCGGCAGGGGCATCGTGGACCTGGTCCTTAATATCTCCACCAGCCTTTCCGTGGCCCCGGCCACGGTCTGCAGGGAGCCGAAAATTTCCGACATGTTGGTCAGGGCAGCGGAAGCCATGACCGCATAGATCAGAAACTGCACCAGCTGGCCCGCCGAAACCGAACCCTCAAAAACCGATTTCGCCCCCCACCACACCAGCAGTACCACCGCTCCGGTTCCCAGGAACGTAACTATGACAATCAGTATGGAACGGGCCCTTAGCC
>WFPQ01000006.1 GCA_015487515.1 Hyphomicrobiales bacterium
GTTGCACCGGGCGGCCCGGCTCGCCGAGGGGGAACTCGGAGAAACCAGGACCCTGGTGCTGGACCGGCAGCGCGGAGGGGAAAGCCTTGATGACCTCAGGGCGGCGGAGGTCAAGTTTTCCAGGTTCTTCAACGATACTCCCTTTGCCATAGCCACCCTTGACAGCAATGGTAGCATCGTGAGCACCAATGCCCCGTTTGCCCGCATTTTCAACATAAACACGGCAGAAAAAGCCATAGAGGGGGCAAGCTTTTCCGGGCTGATCGACAAGAATGACCTGGAGGCATTCCAGGATGCCCTGATGCAGGTCAAGCAGAATCTGTCGCAGATCGAGCCGGTGGATGCGTCGCTGGCCGATGACGAGGAAAGAACCGTAAGGCTTTATCTGTCGGCCTCGGAAAAGATAGACAGCAATGACGGACAGGTGATCGTCTATGCCCTGGACATGACCGATTACACCAGGTTGCAGGCGCAGTTCGTGCAGGCGCAGAAAATGCAGGCCATAGGGCAACTGGCCGGAGGGGTTGCCCATGATTTCAATAATGTGCTGACGGCGATAATCGGGTTTGCCGACCTGCTGTTCCTCAGGCACAAGCCCACCGATCCATCGTTTGCCGACATAATGCAGATCAAGCAGAGCGCCAACAGGGCAGCGGGGCTGGTACGCCAGTTGCTGGCATATTCGCGCCAGCAGACATTGCGTCCGCAAATTCTGGAGGTGACAACCCAGATAGATGATTACAACATATTCCTAAAACACCTGATGGGAGAAAAGATAACCCTGAGCGTTTCCCACGGGCGCGACGTATGGCCGATAAAGGCCGATGCGGTGCAACTGGAGCAGGTGGTACTGAACCTGGCCCTGAATGCACGGGATGCCATGCCCGAGGGGGGCGAAATTCAGCTGAGAACCAGGAATGTGAGCGAAAGGGAAGCGGCAACATTTTCCTATCGGGGCATGCCGGCGGCCGATTATGTGCTGATCGAGGTCGAGGACCAGGGAACCGGCATTCCGGACAAGGTGCTTGAAAAAATGTTCGAGCCCTATTTTTCCACCAAGGAACAGGGCAAGGGAACCGGGCTCGGCCTTTCGATGGTTTATGGCATCGTCAAGCAGACCGGCGGCTACATATATGCGGATACGGAACTTGGAAAGGGCACCAATTTCAGGATTTTCTTCCCCCGGTACGTGGCAGATGAAGAGGAAGATGAAGATGGGGGAACAGAAACAAAGGAAAGGGAGGCAAGGGACCTTACCGGGCATGAAAGAATTCTGATCGTTGAAGATGACGAGATCGTCAGGGCGATTTCCGTTCGTACCCTGCGTACCACCGGTTACGAGGTTTTTGAGGCAGAAGGGGGAGAAGAGGCCCTCGAACTGCTCGATGAAATCGACAACAGGATAGACCTGATGATTTCAGACGTGATGATGCCGGGCATGGACGGGCCCAGCCTGCTGCGCGAAGTGAGAAAGCGCCTGCCCGAACTGAAGGTGATATTCGTTTCCGGTTTTGCCGAAGGAGAAGTGCGCGAGGGACTGGCCGATGACCGGTCGGTGGAATTCCTGCCCAAACCCTATTCGTTCGAACAGATAAATTCCAAGGTAAAGGAAGTCCTTTCGGGCGGAGAGGGAACTTGATCCGGCCGGTAGATGCCGTTTGCAGCATCCGTTGCGTCACATGACATGCGGGCGGCAGAAATGGCTGAAGTTTTACAGCTGGATACCGGGTGGCAGAAATGGCCGCCGCCCGGGTCTGGCACGTGGGGACAATCAGGCATCTTGCCAGTTGCTGTCCCGTACCGGCGCAAAGCCCGCTCCGGGGAGAACGGGCCATGGCCAGCTTGCCGGGCCGTCAATCCCCGTCGTTATTTGACGGCTGGCGGCCCGCTATAACTGCTGGCGGTTTTCAGTTCCTGCAGGTGTGGGCCGGTCGCTTTCTGCTATGGCGATATAAAGCGAGGCCGAAACGATAAGGACGGCACCGGGCCAGAACAGGACGGTCGGCACCTGGGACAGCAGGATCCAGCCGAGCAATACGTTAAAGGGCAGCTTCAGGTCGTCGAATGGTTGCAGGTAGGCCGCATCGGCAAGCTTGTAGGCGCTCCACAGCAGGTATTGGGAGATGGCAGTGACAAGGGCCAGGAACATTATCCACCAAAGGGCGTTGCCCTGGGGCAGGCTGAAGTCAAAACCGGCGGAAAGGGTTGCCGGCAGGCTGCCCTGGGGCAGAAAAACGGCCAGCAATCCAAGGACAATGCCGATCAGGGCATGGTTGAGGCTGATCAGCAGCACCAGGTAAAGGGTCAGGGTCTCCGGGCTCTCCTGGCGGGAAAGATATTTGCTTATGAGGGTGGTTGCGCTCCACAGCATGGCGGCTGCAACGGGCAGGAACGATGCGGCGGTAAAGGAATCGGAGCCAAAGCCAACTATCATGAAGGCGCCGATAAAGGCCAGAACCGACATGGAAATGCGAGTGAAGGTCAGGCGCTCCCCAAGAAAAATCACGGAGCCCAACAGCACGAAAAAGGGTCCGGTCAGCAGCAGGCCGATCATCTGCCAGACAGGAACGCCGGAAGCAAAACCAAAGACAAATACCTGGGCACCGAGGGCCGAGGCAAGGGCCCGGATCTCATGCAGGAGGGGATGGCGGGTCCTGAGCTTGTCAAGGCCGATCCTGAAAACCAGGGGCAGAATGAAAATGGTGGCAATCAGGTATTGCCAGAACACGGTGGAAGAAGAGCTCAGCTTTTCGCCCGCCAGCATGGGATTCCATGGGTTGGTCAGTACGTCGTAACTGAAATTCACTATGGCGAATATTGCCTGGGCGCCAATCATGTACAGGGTGGCGGTAACGGCAGAATTGCCTGTTATCTTGGAGGCTGTCTGGTTCATCACTTGATCCTTTCGCTGCTAAACCCGAACATGCCTCAGGGTAAAGCGGGATCGAATGAAGCCGGAGGCCGCCTGAAAAGGGCGGTTTCCACGGGGGCAGGTCAGACAGACCCGGGGCCCCAATCATGTCTTTTCCCGTTCTCTCTCATCCGGACTATGACCGTCGGCTTTGGAATTACACCAAATCTGCTGACCCGACAAAGCAACAAGGGCGCCTGAGCCATTGTCTGTCTTTATCGGCGCTCGCGGGCTGCAAGAAGGATCTTGTTCATCAAAATCTTCTTTTACCGCCGGTGGGGAATTTCGCCCCGCCCTGAGAACCTTGCCAGCCCGAACGGACCAGCACCCGCCTAATAGTGATATTCTTTTGGTTAAGCAAGTCCAATAACCGGCATGGGCAGAATTACTCATGAATTCTGTCGCCATGAAATGATGCACGGGAGTTCTTCTCCTGGCCATTTGACCGGCCGGGAGCCGGAGCGATTCGCATTCCTCCGGGGGTGGAACCTGGAATTCAGGCTAAAATTCAAAATAAATTCATTTGTTGTTTCCTGTTGACATTTTAGAAACAAAATGAGAACAAACTAGGTACAAGATATGCATCAAGGGTGAAAGTTTTCCAATGGGCTGAAATTGGCGGCCTCGATCTGAAAATCACAATTGGTAAATACTGGATTTTTGAAATAGGAGATTGGTAATGGCTAAATCCTCACTTCGGGTAGTTGAGAGCGGATCGATGGACAAGAACAAGGCGCTGGAAGCGGCACTGGGACAGATAGAGCGTAATTTCGGCAAGGGCTCGATAATGCGCCTCGGTGAAAATACCATTCAAAAGGCCGAGGCGGTTTCGACAGGCTCTCTTGGTCTTGACATAGCCCTTGGCATTGGCGGCTTGCCAAAAGGCAGGATAATAGAAATTTTCGGACCCGAAAGCTCGGGCAAGACTACCCTGGCCCTGCACGTGGTCGCCGAGGCACAGAAGTCGGGCGGGGTCTGCGCCTTTGTCGATGCCGAACATGCGCTGGACCCGGATTATGCGCAAAAGCTGGGGGTCGATATTGATTCCATGCTGATCTCCCAGCCCGATTCCGGGGAACAGGCCCTTGAAATAACCGATACGCTGGTGCGTTCGGGGGCGGTGGATGTACTGGTGGTCGATTCGGTGGCAGCGCTGACTCCCAGGGCCGAACTGGAAGGAGAGATGGGGGATTCCCTGCCAGGGCTTCAGGCCAGGCTTATGAGCCAGGCCATGCGCAAGCTTACCAGTTCCATTTCAAAGTCCCAGACCATGGTCCTGTTCATCAACCAGATAAGAATGAAGATCGGGGTCATGTTCGGTTCGCCCGAAACCACGACCGGGGGCAATGCGCTCAAATTCTATTCGTCGGTGCGCCTTGATATTCGACGCATCGGCAGTATCAAGGACAGGGACGAGGCCATTGGGAACCAGACCCGGGTAAAGGTGGTCAAAAACAAGCTCGCACCTCCGTTCCGGCAGGTGGAATTCGATATTCTCTACGGGGAGGGCATATCCAAGACCGGCGAGTTGCTTGACCTGGGGGTCAAGTCGGGGCTGGTGGAAAAATCGGGCTCCTGGTTTTCCTACAACAGTCAGAGACTGGGTCAGGGCAGGGAAAATTCCCGCCAGTTCCTTATCGATAATCCCTGTCTCTTATACACA
>WFPQ01000007.1 GCA_015487515.1 Hyphomicrobiales bacterium
CCCCCAGTTCGAGGATTTTCGGTTCAGGCCTTGCGTCCAGTATTTTCAGGGCCAGATCCACAAGCATTTCCGTTTCGGGCCTTGGCACCAGGGTCTGCCCGTTCAGGATGAATTCCAGCCCGTAAAATTCCTTCTTCCCGATGATTCGCGCCACCGGTTCGAACTCGAGCCTCCTTGCGGCCAGTCTTTCGATTTTTTCCAGATCCCCGGGATCAACCGGGCGCCTTTCTTCCAGCACCAGCTGCAACTGGTCCAGGCCAAGGGCATGGGCAACGAGGATCCTGGCATCAAGAGAAGCACTCCCCAGGCCCGCATCCTTGAATCGGCCAGCCAGGCGGCGCCAGATATTGCCGATGTTCTGCCGGTCACTTCCAGTGATTTTTCTTCCCCCTTCCTGAAGGGTCAGGACATTTCATCCATTGCGGCCAGTTGCGCGGCCTGGTTTTCGGTGATCAGCGCCTCGATGAGTTCATCCAGCCCGTCCCCGGCAATTATCTGGTCGAGCTTGTAAAGGGTCAGGTTTATGCGATGATCCGTCACCCGGCCCTGGGGGAAATTATAGGTCCTGATGCGTTCGGAGCGATCCCCCGACCCCACCTGCCCCTTTCGGGCATCGGCCCTTTCCCTGTCCCGGGCTTCCTTTTGCATGTCGTAAAGCCTGGCCCTTAACAGTTTCATGGCCGTTGCCCGGTTCTGATGCTGGCTCTTTTCCGATGCAACCACCATTATGCCCGACGGCAGATGGGTTATGCGCACCGCGCTGTCGGTGGTATTGACATGCTGCCCCCCGGCCCCCGAGGCCCGCATGGTATCTATGCGCAGGTCCTCTGCCCGCAACTTTATATCCACGTCCTCCACGTCCGGCAGCACGGCAACGGTTGCTGCCGAGGTATGAATGCGCCCCGAGCTTTCCGTATCGGGCACCCTTTGCACCCGGTGCACCCCGCTTTCAAACTTCAGACGCGCATAGGCTCCGACCCCGCTTATCGAGATCACCACCTCCTTGAACCCTCCCATGTCACCGGCACTCTGCTCAAGCACCGAAAACTTCCATTTTTTCAGTTCCGCATAGCGCTGATACATGCGAAACAGGTCTCCGGCGAACAGGGCCGCCTCGTCGCCTCCGGTTCCGGCCCTGAGTTCCACTATGACACTCTTGTCATCTGCCGCATCCCTTGGCAGCAGCAGCAGGCGGATTTCATCGACCATCCCGGAGTGTTTTTCTTCCAGCTCCTCCAGTTCGGCGGCGGCCATCTGAGCCATTTCCCTGTCGTCCCCGTCGAGCATTTCCCTGGCATCGGCAATGGCTGCGACCACCCCGTGATACTGCCTTATGGTTTCGATTATCGGCTGCAGGTCAGAATATTCCTTGGCCAGCTTTACATAGGTTTCCGGGTCGGGATTTTCTGCCATGGTCTCTTCCAGAAAAACAAAGCGTTTCTCCAGGGCTTCAAGCTTTTCTCGAGGTAGCTGGGCCATTCTTCTCCACCAGACTTGGGTCTGCAATCCATGAGGTCGTTCAAGGGTTTATTCGCCCCCCCGGTCTTTTGCAACCCGATCTTTTGCAACCCGGTCTTTTGCAACCCGGTCTTTACAGGAAGCATGCTGTCATTTGCAAACGCCATTAAGATCCCATTTGCGGACCCGTTACCTAAATGGGCAGATTCTGCGCCTGTGCCAATTGCTGCAACAGGTCGCGCATGTTGCAGCCGCCACCATTTTCACCATCATTGCCGCCATTTCCCGCCAGTGCCTTTTCAACGGCCGCTTTCACCGGTTTCAACTCCAGGTTCAGCACCAGGTCCTTTACCGGTCCCACCGACGAAGGCCCCATGGAAAGCCGTGTCATGCCGATGGCCATCAGGGCCAGGGCCTCGATCGGGCGTCCGGCCAGTTCTCCGCACATGGTAAGGGGAACCCCGTGGCGCCCGGCCGCATCCACTATCATCCTGATGGCCCTGAGCCTTGGCAGTCCGATGGGATCATAGGAGCTGGCTACCCTTGTATTGGCCCTGTCGGCAGCAGTCAGAAACTGTATCAGGTCATTCGAACCGATGGAGACGAAATCGGTGATTTCAAGCAATTCGTCCAGTTCGAACAATATGGAAGGCACCTC
>WFPQ01000008.1 GCA_015487515.1 Hyphomicrobiales bacterium
CATTGCTTTTGGGCACGAGGGCGCGTTCCGGCGCCAAGGGCAAATGGAGTAAATTTTTCATGGGTATTTATGCAGCGCTGGCAACAGCGGTTTCAGGACTTCAGGCGCAGTCTTTTGCTTTGGAAAACATTTCCGGCAACATTGCCAATTCGCAAACCACGGCTTTCAAGCGCACCGATACGGATTTTGTCGACATGATTGCCGAGGCTGCGGTGCGCCGGCAGAATTCGGGGGCGGTGCAGGCATTCTCGGTGCCGACCAACGATATCAGGGGTGATATAATTTCCAGTTCGTCCGCCACGGACATGGCCCTTAACAATTCCAGCTTCTTCGTGGTCGACCAGAAGGTCGGGGTCAATGACGGGCAGGCCCTGTTCGGGGGAACCAATTATTACACGCGCCGGGGTGATTTCCAGGTCGATGCAAGCGGGTACCTGGTCAATGGTTCCGGATATTTTCTTAAAGGGTTGCCCATCGACACGGCAACCGGAAACATTTCAGGCTCGGTCCCCGAGGTCGTAAAGATCGACAATGCGTTTCTGCCGGCAAAGCCCACCACCACCATAGATTACAAGCTGAACCTTCCCCAGATCCCGCAGACGGTGGCCTATGACGAGGCGGTGGCCGACAGCGAGTTGCTGGTGCCGGGAGACTATGCGACGGATCCGACCACTTCGGGGTCGGGCACGATCGCGGCCTCCGATTCGGCCACGTTTCTGAATCAGTCGATTTCCGGGGGGGCGATAACGGTATATTCTTCCAGCGGGGCCCCGGTCAACGTGCAGGTACGCTGGGCCAAGATAGACAGTGCAGCCTCGGGCACCGCCGATACGTGGAACGCCTTTTACATGTCTGACAGCAATGCCACTGGCACCGCGACCCAATGGGTCAATGCGGGGCAGGACTATGTATTTGCGGCCGATGGCTCCCTCAGCCCGGCCATCAATTCGGTTACGTTGAACTCGGTCAGCGTGAACGGGGTGTCCCTTGGAAACCTGGAGCTCTTGCATGCGGCCAACGGGGTTACCCAGTTTGCCGATTCAAACGGAACCGCCCAGGTGACGGCGCTGTCGCAAAACGGCTATGCGGCCGGGGAATTCGTCGGAGTCAACATAAACAACAATGGGCGCATCGTTACCACCTATTCAAACGGGGAGAGCGTGGAACGGGCCCAGATAGTCACGGCCAACTTCAACGCCATCAACCAGTTGAAAAAACTGGACGGGGGAACCTATGCGGTAACATCCGAGAGCGGAGAGGCCATTTTCAACAATGACGGCACCGGGATCCAGGGTTCATCGCTGGAAGCATCCAATACGGACATTTCCGAGGAGTTCACCAAGCTGATCGTGACCCAGCAGGCCTATGCGGCGGGAACGAGGATAGTCACGACTTCGGATGAAATGCTCCAGGAGGCCCTGAACATGGTCCGCTAGGCATGGGGACGGGGCTTCTGGAGATGGTTTTTTTGACAGCCGGTCCCTTTACAACCGGTCCCCTGGCAGGGGGCAGGCGGGGGAAGTTCCCGGGCAGGTTTTTTGAACGTGGTCCGGTTCCGGCGGAGAAAGATCCGCAAGGGTTCGGTTTTTGGGAGTTGGGAACATGAGTCTGACGGCAGCGCTTTCCAATGCACTTTCCGGCATGGGGGTAACCCAGGGCGGGCTCGAGATACTGGCCAGGAACGTGGCCAATTCGGGTACCCCGGGCTATAATGCCCAAAGGCAGACCCTTGTCGAAACCAACGGGGCCGATTCCAGTTCAGTACGCGCGGCAGAGGTGGCGCGCAGTTTCGATGCCGCACTGCAGCGCAATTATTCGAACCAGCTTGCCGATTCCAGCTATGGCAGGACCCGGGCCGAATTCTTGTCACAACTGGAGACGTTGCTGGGGAAACCGGGGGATGCAGGTTCCCTTGATACCATATATTCCGGTTTCCAAAGCGCCCTGGAGGCCATGGCAACCAGCCCTGACGATTATTCCACCAGGGCGGCCGCGGTCGGGGCGGCCGGAAACCTCGTTGATCGCCTCAACGGGCTTTCGGAACGGGTGCAGGATTTGCGCCGGGATACGGAAGCCCAGATGCGAAACCTGGTCAATGGTCTGAATTCGGACCTGAACAACCTGGTGGAAGTGAATTCCAGGCTGGCGGAAATAACCGAGAATACCGGCTCGCGCAGCGCCCTGCTGGATGAAAGGGACCGGCTGGTGGCCTCGATAGCGGAAGTGGTTGATGTCAATGCCACCTATCGTGAAGA
>WFPQ01000009.1 GCA_015487515.1 Hyphomicrobiales bacterium
CTCATCGGTCGAGCAGGCCGAAAGCAACCGGGAACCCTCGAGACCGTAGGCCCGGCCAAAACCGGCAATGAAGTTCGCCCGCTCTATTTCAAGGCGCCAAAAGACAAAGTCCGGCAAGTCGATATAATCGATAGCCCGGGGGTTATGATCGAGAAAAACCTGTCTGATACCGTCCTGTTCCTCCCGCGGTACCATGCGGGCATGGCAAAACAGGGTGATCCGGGGCTGGGCCATGGCATCTCCCTTGCCGGCATTGCCGATCAGGATGGAGCAATCCGGATTTTGTTGCAGGGCGCTGGTATGGGACGAAAGGGCCGAGGTCAAAAGCAACGGGGTTCCATCCCGGCCAATGGCCATGCTGACCCTTGAAACGGCAGGAAAACCAGTCTGGGGTTCGATGACGGCAAGAGCAGCATGGGTGCACGAAAAAACCAGGTCCCGGACCTGTTGCAGGGTTTTCTTGCCGGGTGAGCGGTGGAATTTTTTATTCACGGGCAATGTTCATTTTCGGTTACAGGTTTTAGGATCATGGGCTATCAAGTTAACGCGATTCTGTTTGAAACAGAGTGTTCAAGACAAGGCAAATGCAATGAAATCATGTCTGTCACCTGCTCGATCTGCAATTCGTTCTGGATACATGCCATGTTTCAACCCCGAAGGGGCGCCCCCTGTCTTGCTATTCAATGCATTGAAAAACCCTGAAAACCATGCGGTTCATGGCGCTTTTTGCCTGTTCTGTGACAGGATATGCCAGCGCGGAATACATGAATTCGGCAGGTCCCTGCCCCAATGAACATTCAAATCAGCCAAGGCCCAAAAACCAGAAACAGAATCAAGCTTTTGAAGCCATTCCCCTTTTTGATCAACCTGCCATCCGGAATTGAACCATGCCTGAATTACTGTTTGAAATATTTTGTGAAGAAATACCTGCCCGCCTGCAAAGAAACGCCGCCCGGGACCTTGAAAAGGCAGTAACCGGTGCATTGGTGGAAAATGGCCTGACCTATGGTTCTGCAGCAGCCTTTGTCACACCGCGCCGGCGGGCCGTTTCGATAGGTGACATTCCGGCCAGGTCGCCCGACAGAAGGGAAGAACGAAAGGGACCAAGGGTTGATGCCCCAAAAAAGGCGATCGAGGGCTTTTTGCGGGGGGCCGGACTGAACAGCCTGGAACAGACCCAGATAAGAAAGGACCCCAAAAAGGGGGAATATCACGTGGCCATAATTGAAAATCCCGGCGAGCCGGCAGTAAAAATACTGGCCCGGGAACTGCCGGAAATCATCAGGGGTTTTTCCTGGGGCAAGCCAATGAAATGGGGAAGCGGGCAATTGAACTGGGTGCGGCCAATCCGTTCCATTTTGGCCAGTTTCGGAACCTCCAACGAAGATCCGGAAATAATAGAATTTGAAATAGAGGGCATAAAATCGGGGCAAACGACCCGGGGACACCGGTTCATGGCCCCGGAAGCCTTCTGTGCCAGGCGATTTGACGATTATATCCAGGGGCTTGAAAAAGCCAGGGTGGTGCTGGACCTGAACCGGCGCATGGAAATAATCAGGACCGATGCCCAGAACATCGCATTTGCCCAGGGGCTGGAACTGGTGGACGACCCGGCACTTCTGGAAGAAGTCGCCGGCCTGGTTGAGTGGCCCGTGATAATGATGGGAAATTTTGCTGATGAATTCCTGAAACTGCCGGAAGAAACCATAATAGGCACCATCAAGAATCACCAGAAATGTTTCTGCCTGCGCGACAAGACCACCGGCAGGCTGGCAAGCAAGTTTGTCATGTGTGCAAACATGGCGGCCAGGGATGGGGGAAAAGCCATTGTGGCCGGCAATGAACGGGTGATCGGGGCCCGCCTGTCGGATGCCATGTTCTTTTATGAAAACGACCTGGCCGTACCACTGATAAAGCTGGTGGAAAAACTGGACCAGGTGGTCTTTCACAAGAAACTGGGAAACCAGGGGCAAAGGGTACAGCGGCTGGTGGCCATGGCCGAAGAAATCGCCCCGAAAGTGGGAGCCGATGCAGAAGATGCCAGGCGGGCCGCAAGGCTGGCCAAGGCCGATCTGCTCACTCACATGGTCAACGAATTTCCCGAATTACAGGGGACCATGGGCCATTATTATGCCCTGGCCCAGGGGGAAAAGCCGGAAATCGCCGATGCCATAAAGATGCATTACAAGCCCGTGGGGCCGGGCGATGTGGTGCCGGACAAGCCCTTGGGAATAACATTGGCCCTGGCCGACAAGCTTGACATATTGAACAGCTTCTGGGCCATAAACGAAAAACCGACCGGCTCCAGGGATCCGTTTGCCCTGCGCAGGGCCGCCCTTGGAATCATACGACTGCTGCTGGAAAACAACATAAGTTTCAAGCTGAGGGTTGAACCCGACCTGCTGAAATTCTTCCATGACCGGCTTAAAATATCCCTGCGCGACAAGGGAGCCGATCATGACCTGGTGGATGCGGTAATCGATGAAAACAGTTCTGACCTGCTGGAAATAAGCAACCGGGTAAATTCCCTTTCGGCCCTGCTAAAAACAGAGAAAGGGCAAAGCCTTCTGGCCGGTTACCGGCGCGGGGTAAACATTCTGGAGGCCGAGGAAAAAAAGAACGGCGAAAACTTTGATGGCAAGGTAAGGCAGGACCTGCTGAACAGGAAACAGGAAATGGAACTGGCAAAGGCCATTGCAGAAACCCGAAAAAAAACCGCAGCTCTTATCAAAGACAACA
>WFPQ01000010.1 GCA_015487515.1 Hyphomicrobiales bacterium
ATATTGCAGGAACAGGTCGTCAAGGTGACGCTCTATCATGCCGGCCAGGTCGATATCGGCTCCCGTCCGTATCGTTTCCGGTTTTCTGACGATCGCCAGTTCCCCTTTTACAATCTGGGCCGTAAGGGTTTCATCGGCATAAAGGGCGCACAGGCGCCGAACCAGGTTTTCCAGTTCACGGATATTTCCGGGCCAGGAATAATCCATAAGGCATTTTATGGCTTCCCCGGACATGTTGCGTGCGGGCTGGCCATCCCCGCTTTCCAGTTTCAGAAAATGGGCGACCAGATCGCTGATGTCCTCCAGCCTCTCCCGCAGCGGAGGCAGGCGCAGGGGAACCACGTTGAGCCTGTAGAACAGGTCTTCGCGAAACCGCCCCTGCCGGATAAGCTGCACCAGGTCCTGGTGGGTGGCGGCAATGATCCTGACATTGGTTCTTATGGGCCTGGTTCCTCCCACCGTGGTGAATTCGCCCTCCTGCAAGACCCGCAGCAGCCGGGTCTGGGCATCCATGGGCATGTCTCCGATCTCGTCGAGAAACAGCGTTCCCTCGTCGGCCTGTTCGAAGCGGCCGGACTGGCGGGCCCCGGCCCCGGTGAAAGCTCCCTTTTCATGGCCGAAAAGCTCCGCCTCGATCAGGTCCTTGGGAATTGCAGCCATGTTTATGGCCACGAACGGCCCCCTGGCCCTTTTGCCAAACTGGTGCAGGGCCCTTGCCACCAGTTCCTTGCCGGTTCCGCTTTCTCCCGTGACCATGACGGTAAGGTCGCTTTGCATGAGGCGCGCCAGGGAACGGTAGATCTCCTGCATGGCCGGGGAGCGCCCCACCAGGGGCATGCGTTCTTCGCCCTCCCCTTCGCCCTTTTTCTTGTCATCGGCCCTGGGACCGGAAACATCGGCAAGGGCCCGGGATACGGTGGCCAGCATTTCGTTCAGGTCAAAGGGCTTGGCAAGATAGTCATAGGCCCCGGCCTCCGAGGCCCTGATTGCGGTCATGAAGGTGTTTTGCGCGCTCATGACGATCATTGGCAAGTCGGCCCGCTTGCTTTTGATCTTGGGCATCAGTTCAAAGGCATTGCCATCGGGCAGGGCAACATCGGTGATCAGCAGGTCCCCTTCCCCCCTGTTTACCCAGTTCCACATGGTGGAAAGATTTCCGGTCGGGCGCACTTCGTAACCGGCCCTGGTGAGGGTCTGGTTCAATACCATGCGAACGGAAGCGTCATCCTCGGCAAGCAAAATGGTTTTCGAATTCATACCGGTTTTTCCCTTGAATCTGACGGGGCTGAATCTGACGGGGCCATGGGCAGGAGAACCCGGAAGCTGGTTCTTGAGGGACGGCTGTCGACCTCGACAATGCCCCCGTGATCAGAAATTATCTTTGCCACCAGCGCCAGCCCCAGGCCGCTGCCTGCCGATTTGGAAGTGACGAAGGGATCAAACAGGAACGGCAATATTTCCTCCGGCACCCCGGGGCCATTGTCCCTGATGACTATTTCTAGGGGCAACGAAATCCGCTCGGAAGTGCCGGCCACCCTTATTTTGATCCCGGGGCGAAAGGCAGTGGAAATTTTAATACATGGATTTGCAGTTTTTTCAAGAGCTTCTGCTGCATTTTTAAACAGATTGATGAAGACTTGGATCAATTGATCCTCCGACCCGTAGACCGGAGGGAGGGAGGGGTCGTAATTTTCCGTAATGGTGATTTCCCTGGCTTCGCCGCTTTTTGCCAGCAATTTCACCCGGTCCAGTATGACATGTATGTTGATGGGCTTTCTCTTGACGGGCCGTTCATCGCCAAAAACCTCGACCCTGTCGACCAGTTTTACGATACGGTCCGTTTCATCGGTTATCAGCCGGGCAAGGGGCCGGTCGTTTTCCGAAACGCTCTGTTCGAGCAACTGGGCCGCTCCGCGAATTCCGGAAAGGGGGTTCTTTATCTCGTGGGCCAGCATCGAGGCCAGCCCGGTGGCCGAGCGGACCGCCCCGCGCGATACCAGTTGCCGGTCTATCTTGTCGGCCATGGTCCGCTCCTGGAACAGCAGGGAAACCACCCCCTTCAATTCTGGTGCCGGGCTGGCAAAGACATCGGTTTCCACCTCTGCACCGGAGCGCAATGGGCTGGAGATCACCCGGTATTCGGCCATGGGGGCCTGGCGCTCGTTCACGTTCTTCACCATTTGCAGAACCGGCGAGCCAAAGGCAAAAATATCATCCAGCCGATGGCGGGACAGCAATTGTCTTGATGCTCCGAAAAAGCCTTCCGCTGCATAATTGGCCCATATTATCCGGTTCTGCCCCTCGCAGGCCAGGACCGGCTGGTTAAGGGATTGCAGGATGGACCTTTCGAATCCCGGCAATCTCGGGGTGTCGGATTCCACCGTTTTTTGTCCAGCCCCGGCCGTAATTCCCGATGGTATCGCCATTGTTCAAGCAACTTCCCTGGATTGAAAGTGAAAATCCAGCATTTCTCCGACCGTTGCAATCACCCGTTCCGCATCATCAAGGGTGAGCAGGGAGGATTGACGTATGTCCGGTTCGCCGATTCCGGCCCGTTGCAGATACCAGCGCAAGTGCTTGCGTGCAACGCGCACCCCCAGCTCTCTTCCATAGGTGGTCAGGATTTCCCGGTAATGGCCGATTATCACATCGACAAGTTCTTCTTTATCCGGGCTGCAAAATACCCCCCTGCCCGTCAGGCCCCTGTTTACCTGGCCCACGATCCAGGGCTGGCCCTGTGCTCCCCTCCCGATCATCACGGCGGCGGCGCCAGAAGCTGCAAGGGCCTTTCTGGCGCTGGCAGTATCCACCACGTCTCCGTTCACGACCACGGGAATGCTGACTGCCTCCACCACGTCCCGCACCGGTTCCCAGCGGGCCCTGCCCTTGTAGAATTGCTGGCGGGTGCGGCCGTGTACCACCAGCATCCTTACTCCGGCCCCTTCGGCCAGTCTGGCGATCAGCGGGGCGTTGATCTGCTGATCGTTCCATCCCAGGCGCATTTTTACCGTGACCGGCAGGTCAACGGCCCCGATCACCGCCTCGATAAGTGCCAGGGCCTTGTCCGGCACCCGCATCAGGGCCGAGCCTGCATAACCGTTGGTGACCTTTTTCGAAGGACAGCCAAGGTTTATATCTATGATGTCTGCTCCGGCATCGGCGGCCATCCTTGCCCCCAGAACCAGCCATTTCTCTTCGTTTCCGGCCAGTTGCACCACGTGGGGCAGCCGGCCCGAAGGCCTGAGCTTGCGCTGCATTTCTGCCATGCCCGAGGTCAGCGAGGCGCTGGCAATCATCTCGCTGACCACCAGTGCAGCCCCGTACCTTTCGGCAATCGTGCGAAAGGGGGCATCGCTGATGCCGGCCATGGGAGCCAGAAAGGCCCGGCCGGAAATTTCAACTTCTCCGACCCTGATCTGGCCGGCTTTTTTGTCAGCTTCTGCCATGGTTTGCTTGCCGCCATTTTGGGCATTGAAAAAAACTGCCCTTACTTTAGACATTTTTGACCCGTTTTCCAAATCATTCCGCCAAACGGTCAGTCATGGGCCTGTCTGCCATGGGGCAAATGCCACCATAACCGGCAAAACATGGCCGAAAGCCTTGCCGAAAGCCTTGCAGAAAGAGTTTGACCCCTTGGGTCATGGACCTGGATGGGTTATCAATTCCTGAAAACAACTTTTGGTCTGGAAATATCTTGGAAGAAAAAAGACGCCCAGAAATCGCCGCCATAGTGGTAGGTGCGGGCAGCGGAACCCGGGCTGCTTCCAGGGAGGACGGGCTTCCAAAGCAATATCGCCCCATCAATGGCACCCCCCTGTTGTCGCGCACCATTTCTGCCCTTGCAGATTGTAATGATATTGATTGGATACTGCCGGTGATAGCCAGGGATCATCAGGACCTGTACCGGGAGCTGCAACCGGGGCTGGAACTGGCGGATGGCAAGCTGCTGGATCCGGTCATTGGCGGCGCCGACAGGCAGGCTTCGGTTCTGGCAGGTCTGGAGGCCCTTGAAGAAAAGGGGCCCGACCTGGTTCTCATTCACGACGGGGCCCGTCCCTTTGTTTCAAAGGGGTTGATCGGGCGCATATGCGAAGGCCTGCTTGAAAGTGAAGGGGTTCTGCCTGCCCTCGTGCTTGCCGATTCCATAAAATTTTCGACCGACGGCAAGGTCATGGAAAAAAGCCTTGATCGCTCGCAGCTTTTCGGGGCCCAGACTCCCCAGGGATTTGATTTCGAAAAAATCCTTGCGGCCCACCGGCTCGCGGCCAAACAGCTTTCGGTCCGGCAAACGGCAAAGA
>WFPQ01000011.1 GCA_015487515.1 Hyphomicrobiales bacterium
GGCTATGCCATCGGCAAGGGAAAGGGCGGTTTCAAGACTGTCGGCCAGCCGGCTTTCAATTCCGGGGGTGACCACGATCCTGTCAACGACGACGCTGAGGTCGTGCCTGAATTTCTTGTCCAGGTCCGGCACTTCTTCGATTTCATGGAACTGGCCGTCGATCTTTATCCTTTGGAAACCACGCTTCATCAGTTCGGCCAGTTCCTTCCTGAATTCTCCCTTGCGGCCGCGGGCCACAGGGGCCAGAAGGTAGAGCCGGCTGCCCGGGGTGAGTTCCATGACCTTGTCAACCATCTGGGCGACGCTCTGGCTGGTGATGGGCAGGCCGGTTGCCGGGGAATAGGGGATGCCGATGCGGGCGAACAGCAGTCGCAGGTAATCATAGATTTCGGTTACCGTGCCGACGGTGGAACGGGGATTGCGCGAGGTGGTCTTCTGTTCGATGGAAATGGCCGGGCTCAGGCCCTCGATCTGCTCCACGTCCGGCTTTTGCATCATTTCCAGGAACTGGCGGGCATAGGCCGAAAGACTTTCGACATAGCGCCGCTGACCTTCGGCATAGATGGTGTCAAAGGCCAGGGATGACTTGCCGGACCCGGAAAGCCCGGTCATGACTACAAGACTGTCCCGGGGCAGGGCCACGTCTATTCCCTTGAGGTTGTGTTCGCTGGCGCCGCGAACGATGATCTGCCGGTTCATGTCTGGTTTCCTGTTCATGGAAAAATATCTGGCCCCGTCTTGCTTGTTGAGCAACAGGGCCGAAAAATGCAAGGCCCGGTCATGGCAATCATTCAATTTCATGGGCGGGGGTGGTTCTGATGGCTTCCGGACGCCCCCCGGCAAGAACATAGACAGAACAAATTGCCCCGGGTCAAGTTCTTTATGAAAGATTTTTCAGGCGCGAAGCTCACCCGTTTCGGCGAGATATTGTCTTTCCCTTGGACTGGCCAGATTTTCATCCCATTCCTTCAGCAGGGGTTCGCTGATTTTTTTCCAATAGGGGGGCCAGGCGGCGCAGAATATCATGGGCATGTAACCCATGGGAAGAACCGGGGCCTTGCCGTGGGCGTGCTGAAGTTTCCAGAAGGGGCGGGTGGCAAAGCGGTGATGGCTGGAATGCAGGGGCAGGTTATAGGTCATGCCGGTGGAGATGCGCCGGTGGGAATCCCATGAATGGCGCTCCTCTATGGGTTCTCCTTCAATTCTGACCAGGCCGTAATGCTCGATATAGTTGACCGCTTCGAGATATATCTTGCCGACCATGGCCGAAAAGGCGGAAAGCAATATGCCGATCGGGCCGACCATGGAGACGTAGAGCAATATCACTGCGACGCTCATCAACTGGCCGCGCCAATAGACGTTGGTGAAAATGTTGTTGGCCATGTTGCGCCTTTGCAGGCGGGCATTTTCAAAAGCAATGGCAGATTTTATCTGTCCGATGGTGGAACGGATTATGAAAAGCCAGATGATTTCTCCCCGTTTGGCGGTGGCCGGATCCCTTGGGGTTCCCACGTGGCGGTGGTGGCCATAAACATGTTCTATGGCAAATCCCGTGTCCCAGGTGAAGGCCAGCAGCCAGCGCCCCAGGATCATGGAGAATTTCGACCTGGTTCTGTGAACAAGTTCGTGGGCCACGTTGACCCCGGCCAGGCCATAAAACATGCCAAGGCTGACCAGGCCGCCGCTGGCGGTGAAGATATTGGTCTTTTCGCGGGCCGCAGCCGGATCAAACCCCAAAAATTTCAGGGCTCCATCAACCATGTCAAGGCCGGGACCTATGCTGTTCAGGCAGACAATCGTCAGCATTACCAGCAGGGGCCAGGTCATGAACAGCATCAGGTTCAGATACCAGGTGGCGGGCAGCTTTTCATCATCACCCGCATCTCCGATCAGCTCTTCAAAAAAACCCGCGATCAGGAATGAAAGGAACAGGCCGGCCCACATCCACCAGCCGCCAAGGGCAAGGGTAATGGCCCCGGCAATGATGAAAAGGTTCATCAGGGAATATCTTATGGTGTTGGCCCAGCGCGTGGCCAGAAGATTTCTGATTGCTGCCCGTGGTCTTGCGGTTTCGGTCATGATCTTTGCTCCACCCAGGGATCAATGGGCAAATGGACAAGTGGTAACCGGTCTTGCAGACCGGTTTTTGCAAGACGGCTGGCGCAAACGGGTTGACCGCCCGCTTCCCCGGTCATCCATCGCCGGCTCCATGGCCTTGACAGGGCGGGAATGCCTTTCCGGCTGTCCTGCCGGGACGGCATTATAAGCGCCAAAAACCAGAATTCACAAGTCCGTTATTGCCGGGGTCCGGGCTTGAGTGGCGGGGGATGAAGATTTCTGGCATGACCGGGCCATGGGAGGCCATTCAAGGGGTTCCCCTGCAGGGAGTTAAGGGAAATACGGCTGTTGGTCAGGATACAGGAGCAAGACTGCCGGGAAATATCGGGCGGATAATAATTGTGGATGAAAAATAATAGCTATGGGCAATTGCTGCCGGTTTTGGGCATTGTGCGGGGGGCATTTTGCAGCAGATTACCGTTGACACCATGTGGTTGCGTCTTGTGTGTTGCGTCTTGTGATGCCCGTTCGGGTATTATACTTGGATGATTTTAGTGCCGGATTTTCCGGGGAGGAAAGCAAAATGGCGGGTAGCGTAAACAAGGTGATCCTGGTTGGCAATCTGGGGGCCGACCCGGAAGTGCGCACGTTCCAGAACGGAGGCAAGGTCTGCAATCTTCGCATCGCCACTTCCCAGCGCTGGCGCGACAGGGAAACGGGCGAAAACCGGGAAAAGACCGAATGGCATTCCGTGGCCATCTTCAACGAGGGCCTGATAAGGGTTGCCGAGCAATATCTGAGAAAGGGCTCGTCGGTCTATATAGAGGGGCAATTGCAGACCCGGAAGTGGCAGGACAAGGATGGCAATGACCGTTATAC
>WFPQ01000012.1 GCA_015487515.1 Hyphomicrobiales bacterium
GACAGGGTCAGCCCCTGTTCCGATCTGACGACCACCTCCCGGTCCCCGATGTCAACCTTGACGGTTTCCGTTTCGGGCCTGAAGACCATGCCATGGGTGGAGGCAAGGACCTCAAAATCCACGAAACTCAGATTGCGTATTATTCCCGTCGCCGGTGGCATCATGGTGACGATCTCCAGCACATCCCCGATCTCCGGGTCCCGCAACTGGTGAACACGCACCGGGTTTTCCACGCTGGCGAACATTTCAAAACGCCCCTCGCCATCCTGCCGCCTGTCCAGCCTTAGCGGCTGGGTCGGCGCCATCAGGTCTTCACCCAATGACAGGACCCAGCTTGGTCCCTGAGACCCGATAGAAGCCAGCCGCCTTTCATTCATTTCCATGCGCACTATCTGCATGTCCCCGGCCGATATCACCGTGAAATCATCACTTATGGTTGCAAGAAGCTGCTGATCGTCGGGGGCGTTTATCATGGTGGTGGTATCCATTATCATCCACAGGAAATCCCCGCGCTGGAATACCGCCGCGGATGTTTCCCGATCGAACGGAAAGGCAATTCTTATGGTCGAGCCGACCCGGCTCACCTCTGGAGTTATTTCAGCCTGCTCTGAAATCCCGATTTGCCGGACCATTGCGCTGCTGGCATCTTTTTCCTCCGCCTCCTGGCTTGCCATCGCCTCCCTGAGGGCCCTTTCCTGTTCGATTTCCGCCAGCAACTGCTCGGCGCTCACGGTTTTTATTTCAGGCTGCAACAGGTCGATATCAATAACGAAGCGACGTTCCGAATTCTTGAAGAACCTTGGAACTACCCCGTCTTCCAGCTTGAACGTCACCCGGTTGCTGCCCACCAGCTTTTCACTGCCTGCGCTTGTGATTTCTGCCGGCAGGTCCGAGATCAGCGGATAAAGATCAAGTTCCACCGGCCAGAAGAATTCCAGCGTTGCCACCCCCTCAGCCATGACATATTCGGCCCTGGTATCTTCACTCCACTCAAATGTGATACGGGTAAAGGTGGGATGGCGCCCCACTTTTATCTCGGCGGCGGGATTGTTGAGGCGGGTAAATTCTATGCGCCGTTCCAGTTCGGCGGCCGCTGCCGATTCCTGGGCCCGCCGGGCCAGTTCCGCCACCACATCCTCGGGCAGACCGGGAGGCAGTCCCTGCCATCCCAGCGGAAGAAAATCCAGGAAAAGCTGTTCCCCGGCCTCGAGTCGATTGACATTCGAGATATCCTTCAGGCCAAACCTGATGCCCCGGTTATCCGGGTCGATCCGCGAAATTGAAACATAATCGGGCAGTTCGCCGCTTATGTCGGGCAATGTCACCGCCAGTTCATCCATGAATTGCAGGGCCAGAACCCCGTTTTCCGAACTGATCTCGTATTCAGGCAGATCCATCCGCCCCGGAAAGGCCAGGATCACCCGCCCGAACCCGTCCATTTGCACTGCCTTGACTTCCACGCGTTCCTGGGAAAAGGCAGCGTCCATGGCACCGGGCTGCATCACCAGCAATATGGCAAGCAAAAGTGATAGAAAGAGACGCGCACATGCCTGCGGCAATTCAACAGTCCCCAACCACAATCTCTCGCCCATTGCCCTCAAACCCAATCAGCTATCCTTCAGGTTTCCGCCACGACCTGCCCCCAAACGGCAACCGGCCATCGAAATACGGCAACAAACGAAACAGGACACGAAAACCCAACACTGCCAGAATAGTCCGGAAGCGCTTAAATTCTTCTAAATTTTGCCCACTTCCCGATTCAAGGAACGAAACGGCTGCAAAACACCACCGGCCGGAACAGGACCTGCCGACTGAACAATCACCCCGGGCAATCAACCCGGCACCAAACCACCACTCCTGCCGGCCTGAAATCTGCCGGCCTGATATCTGCCGGCCTGACCCTATTGCCCCACGATCTGGGGCAGGCTTGCCATGTCTGCGGGAGCGGCCTGCTGGGCCGGAATCTGGGATTCAAGCTCTCCTATCCTGGCCGTTGCCATGCGCACCGTTAGCTGCTGGGCCCTTTCCACGTTCATGTCGGCCAGAATGGGGGACATCTTGCGCGGACTCATCTTGATGGCCAGCCGCAGCAATATTTCCATGTCAAGACTGTTGAACACATTTGCCGCATCGGCCGGCTTCATGTTTGCATACATGCTGACCAGTGCATTGAACTGCTCGTCATCCAGCGCCTTTTGCTCATCCACCAGCGCCTGGATTCTGGCCTCAACCGCCTGCAGGGAAGCTATTTTTTCGTTCAGGCGGGCCTCGGCCGCCAGAACCAGGTCTTCCTGCAACCTGACCGCCTGTTCCCTGGCATCCAGCTCTGCCCGCCTTTCCCGCAGGCGCTGCAGGATCGCCTGTTCGGTCGGCGAAACTCCATCCCCGTTGCCAAACTCGGAAATCTCCCCCCTGTCATTCTCAAGAACCGGCACCGCATCAGCCTGTCCATTGCCCGGAACCGGGGTATTTATGGAAGAAAACAGGGAATCGGCCGCCCTCCGGGCCGCCGCCTCCTCTATCGGGGTCAGTTCTTCGGCTTTCTGTTCCTCCATTCCCGCTCCCCCGGCAGCGCCGCCCTGGTTTTGCTGCCCCCCGTTAGCAAGACCTTCACTACCAGGACCCTGATTTTCAGCGAGCTGGGCCTGGGCCTGCCCCGTGCCAATGAGCGTGTAGCCTCCCCGGGTAACCAGCCCGACTCCCTTGAGCAGCAACAGCGCCGTTGCCCCTGCAAGGACTATGGGAAGCAATCTCAGGTTCTTCACGCCACCCGACCCTTGCGTTTTTCATGGATATTCAACTGCTCCAGGGCCATTTCGGCTCTCTTGGGCTCGACCCGGGCAATGGTCTGGGATTGCCTTGCAGCGCTGGTGATCTGGGAAATCTTTTCCACCACGCTCTGGCCTGCAACCACGTGATTGGCCAGTTCCAGTCCGAATTTTTCCGCCTCTTCCAGCCTCGAATTCAGAACACTGTCAGCCTCTCCGGCCACTTCCTTCAACTGGGCAATGGCATTGTTTGCCAGGTTCGTGGCCTCGATCAGGTCGGCGATCATCTGGCGCATGGTATCCTTGTCCGCATGCAACCTCTTGAGCCTTTTGTTCAAGATATAACAATAACCTATTGTCAATGCTAACAATATGGCCACTATTATTTCGATAGTCAGACCGAACGAAAACTCGCCCATCATGCAGTTTCCCCTTGTTCTTCCATGGCTTCGAATACCGCCATGGTCACTTGCGGCGGATAAAGGGGCCGAGAAACCCGCACCGAGATGTTCTTGCCTATATGTCCCATTACCGCCTTGGTTACATCAACGCCCCCGCACCGCAGGGTTATCAGATCATCGGGTTTCTGCTCGAACATTATGGTTTCTCCCTCGGAAAAGTTCATGACCCGTGAAAGGGGCATTTCCATTTCGTTCAGGATCGCCTCGATTTCGGTATCTGCCGCATAAAGTTCGGTTGCCAGGTGGCTTTCCCAGGTGGCATCGCGCCCGAATTTTTCTCCCATGAACATTTGCAGCAATTGCTCGCGTATCGGCTCTATGGTGGCATAGGGCAGCAATATTTCCACCTTGCCGCCCCTGTCATCCATGTCTATGCGCAATTCGATCAGTATTGCTGCATTTGCCGGACGCGAGATTGCCGCAAACCTGGGATTGGTCTCCAGCCTTTCGAGGGAAAAGGTGACCTGGGTCAGGGGTTCGAAGGCCTTTTGGGTATCCTCCAGGATAACCTCGATCAGGCGCCTGGAAAGTTCCAGTTCTATGGTTGTATAGGGCCTCCCCTCGATACGGATCACCCCGCTGCCCCGTCTCCCCCCCAGCAAGACATCTATCATCGAGTATATCAGGCCGCTATCGATGGTCAAAAGCCCGAAATTGTCCCATTCCTCGGCCTTGATCACCGAAAGAATGGCCGGCAGCGGAATTGAATTCAGGTAGTCTCCAAACCTGACCGATGTTATCGAATCAAGGGAGACTTCCACATTGTCGGAAGTGAAGTTGCGCAGGGATGTGGTGGCCAGCCTCACCAGCCGGTCAAAGACTATCTCCAGCATTGGCAACCGTTCATAGGAAACCAGAGCCGAATTTATCAGGGCCTGCACCCCGGTCAGTTCCACCCCGTCCACCGCCGCCGGATCAAAACCCAGCAGATTGTCTATTTCATCCTGATCCAGAACCCTGTCGACCCCGTCGCTGTCCTCCGAATCTCCGTCCCCGTCGATCATGGCAGCCCATTCGGCAGCCATGGCATCATCGCCGGCACCGTCCCCGCTGCCGGAATCGGCACCCTCTTCCACGTCAAGGCCCCATTCGGCGGCAAGCTTGTCCTGTTCGTCGCTATCAGCCATTGATCGTTCCTATTGCACCAGGATTTCCTTGAACAAGATGCTTTGCACCTCCACGGGATAGAGCGCCAGGTTCACCCGGCGCCGCAATTCTTCCTTCAGGCGATAGATACCCGCCGACCCCTCCAGATCGGAGCGTCTCAGTTCCCGCAGATAGACCTGGAAGGCATCAATGACCCGGGCCACCCTGGGCTCGATTGCCGCCACCATCTCCTCGCTGGCAACCTCCAGCGCCACCGTCAGCTTCAGGAACTGCTCGTTGTTTTCAACCGTGCTCAGATTGACCGTCATCTCCGGCAACTCGTAAAAAAAGGTTTGTGGCGGCATTACCACCTGAGCGGCATCATCGGATTCGGCACCACCAAAAAACATGAAATAGGCTCCCGCCGCCAGCCCCAGAACCAATACCAGGGCTCCCCCGGCAATTATCATCAGCTTGAGCTTGCCCTTCTTGCCCTCCTGGCCCTCTTCACCTTCGGCATTCTCACCCGTCTCTCCATCGACCGGTTCTTCGTCTGCCAGCGCCTCATTAGCCATTGTCTTCTTCGCTTTTTTGATTTTGTCCCGCAAAAACCCGGGCACCACGCCCATTTGGAACAGCTAATCCGCTGATGGTTAACGAAAGGTTACCTTTTGCCTCCGGCCGGCAAAAATTACCGGGCAAATTTTGCCCCCGACCACGTCTTTGACCGTCTCCCCTGCTGCCATATCATGCCAACATGTTGTTTTTATTATATTTCTTGTGTTGGCACGCCCCATGCAGTGATACGGGCAGGCAACCGGCTTGGGGAAGTCGAACGCCTTTAACATTCGGGGGATAGCGCCAGATGGAAAATGCCCAGTTAATAAGTCTTTCGCGCCAGATCGGCCTCAAGCGCCAGATGAACGTGATCGCCAACAACGTGGCCAACATCAATACCGATGGCTACAAGGCCCAGCGCCTGTTGTTCGAAGAATACCTGATGCCCGTGGCGGCCGACAAGGCATTCAAATATAAGGATCAGACACTTAGCTACACCAATGCCTGGGGAACCATCAATGATTTCAGCAATGGAGCCATTGTCCAGACCTCAAATCCCCTGGACATTGCCCTCCAGGGCGACGGGTTCCTGGCCGTTCAGACGGCAGCCGGAGAGCGCTGGACAAGGGCCGGGTCCCTAAAGATCGACAATACGGGACTGCTGGTCGACAATTCGGGAAATCCGGTTCTTTCCCAGGGTGGCCAGATTCGATTCGCACCCAATGAAACCGACATTTCCTTTAACGAGGACGGCTCCATCATTACCAGCGCGGGCAGCAAGGGGGTTCTGCGTATCGTGGAATTTGAAGAACCCCAGGCCCTGATTCGCGAAGGGGCCAATCTGTTTTCCGGCGGCGATCCCGTAAACGCCACCAGCACCAGGGTCATTCAGGGGGCCGTCGAACGCTCCAATGTTTCCGGCGTCATCCAGATAGCCGAAATGATCCGGGTCAACCGCGCATATCAGTCAATTGCCAGAATGATGGAACGCCAGGACAGCATGCGCTCCGAAGCCATTGGTGTCCTTGGCAATCCTTCAAAATAAGTCAACAGGAGATCTTTTCATGAAAGCCCTATATACAGCCGCCTCCGGCATGGCCGCCCAGGAACGGAACGTGGAGGTGATTTCCAACAATATCGCCAACATGCGCACCACCGGCTACAAGCGCCAGCGCGCTGAATTTCAGGATCTTATCTACCAGACCATACGCCAGGCCGGTTCCCTCACCTCGGCCACCGGAACCCAGGTTCCCGTCGGCATAGAAATCGGCTCCGGCGTCAAGACCGCCGCCACCGCCCGCATCATGAGCCAGGGAAGTGTCGAGCCGACCCAGAAGGACCTGGACCTGGCCATTCGAGGCGAGGGCATGTTTGTTATCACCCTTCCCGATGGAAGAACCGGATATACCAGGGATGGCGCCTTTGAGCGCAACAATACCGGCACCCTGGTCACCATGGACGGCTACGAACTGCAACCCGGCATAGTGATACCCGACACCGCCCGTTCCATTTCCATATCCGAAGACGGGGTTGTCGAGGCCTTTATCGGTACTGATTCCACCGCCACCCAGCTGGGCCAGATTCAACTGGCCCGCTTTGCCAACAAGACCGGCCTTGAATCCATTGGCGGTAACCTGTTCGTTGAAACCGGAGCCAGCGGCAGCCCCCAGCTGGGCTCTCCCAACTCCGGCAGTTTCGGCGGAGTCCTGCAGGGTTATCTTGAACTGGCCAATGTCAATGCCGTGACCGAAATTGCCGACCTGATCGCCGCCCAGCGGGCCTACGAAATGAATTCCCGGGTGGTCTCGGGGGCTGACGAGATGATGGCATCGGTCAGCCAGCTGCGCTAGGAGGGATGAAAATGTCCATTGAATTCAAAGCCATGCTTGCCGGACTTGTTGCGGTTTCCTTTCTCGTTTTTTCTCCCGCCCTCCAGGCAAGGCCGATTCTCAAGAGCGATGTCAGCGTAACCTCGGCAATCGTAACGGTTGGCGACATGTTCGAAAATGCCGGCATGTTTTCCGAAAGCGCCCTGTTCCGCAGTCC
>WFPQ01000013.1 GCA_015487515.1 Hyphomicrobiales bacterium
ATGCATTGATTCGGGCCACCTGGCACACATTTCCCGGCTCCAGCCCGGTTACCACCAGGAAAGAACCGTCCGGCTGCGATCCATCCCCGATTTCGGTGGTCCAGCGCAGGATGGTTGCAAACGGTACCCACTTTCCATCCTTCCTTTCAACCCGCCATTCCAGGGTATCGCCGATATTGTTGAAGGTGACAAATGTCTGACCGGCGGCCATTTCCCCCATGGCAGCGCTGCCAAAGGAAACGAAAAACCGCAAATCCTCCTCAACCACATAAACGATCCGACCATCATAGCCGGCACAAAGCCAGCGCCCCCCATCCATGGCCATTTCCTCTTCGCCAGGCTCCGGCAGGCCCAGTTCCCGGTCGGAAACCGCTCGGCACTCATCCAGATCGAGCCGGGAATAAACGGAATCCCTTTCCCCGGCCCGGGCCTGGGAAAGTGCCATTATCATAATGGCAAAAACCCCAAGCACCAAAGTAATCGACTGTTTTGACATCCCGATGATGAAACCCTTGCAATCCATAATCCCGTTCCCTTGAAAAAACCCTGCCTCCAGGCACCCCGGCTTCAATTGCACTTGCATTGCACCGGCCTCTTGGTTCAAAAGCATCAGACAGGGGCCGGACCCATATTGCCCGGCATTGCCCGCACCTTAATAATACCGGACTGAACAGCAAATGAACGGACTGAGCAACAAATGAACATTTCCAGGATTCCAATCGGCAAAAATCCACCCGAAGACATCAATGTCATCATCGAGGTGCCCATTGGCGGCGAACCAATAAAATATGAACTGGACAAGGAAAGCGATGCCCTGTTCGTGGACAGGTTTCTTTACACCCCCATGCGTTATCCGGGCAATTACGGTTTTGTCCCCCATACCCTTTGCGGCGACGGCGACCCCCTGGATGTCATGGTCATGAATTCACGCCCCATAATTCCCGGAGGTATAATCAGGTGCCGCCCCATTGGAGTCCTGCTGATGGAAGACGATGGCGGCCGGGACGAAAAACTCATAGCCCTGCCGGTTTCCAAGCTAACCCCGTCCTATGACAATATTTCCGATGTCTCTGACATGCCGGAAATCGAAATCCAGAAAATCATTCACTTTTTCACCCATTACAAGGACCTCGAACCGGGCAAATGGGCCAGGATAGAAAAGGTCGATGGCGTGGAGGCGGCCCGCAAGGTGGTCATGGATTCCATAACCCTGGCCAAGAAACAGGCATAGGCCCCTGCCCGCCAGGGTGCTTACGGGACAGGCATGACCTGCCTTGCTGACAATGCCCGCCAGGGACCTGCCCTGCGGGCAGGCAAGGGTTTCAATCACAACAAGGGTTTCAATCGCAACCGGCAGCAGAGCCTGAAAAAAACACGGCCCGGAACCATTCCCCCTCCCGGGGGATACCGGGACGTGTGGCAGGGATTTTTGACCTGCAGACACCATCCCCCCGACACGAAACCCCGGCACGGGGAACTTGGAACAGGGGCCTTTTGACCAAACCCATTCCAGTCGAAAGCCTGCCAGTCGAACCCATTCCAGTCGAAAGCCTGCCCACCGTACCCCTGCAACCCAACCTTGCAACAAAGACGCCCAGGCCCTGCAATCAGAGCCCGGTAACGATCACGGCAATGTCAGAAAACGTTGGGATAGATATAAAGGATTATGACCCGGCGCACGAAATAAAGACCGACAAACAGCACGATGGGCGACAGATCAAGCCCGCCGACCGCCGGCACCACCCGCCTTATGGGCTTGAGCAACGGCTCGGTCAGCGCGGTAACGACCCGAAAGACCGTGGCCACAAACTGGTTGGCCGTATTTATCACATTGAAGCTGATCAGCCAGCTCAAGATGATCATTGCCAGCAGGACCCACCAGTAAAGGTCTATCAGCAAGATGATTATTTCCAGTATTGCGCGCATTTCACTTCCCTGAGCTGTTCAGTCTCACTGCTGGTCCGTCCCCGATGCATATGCCTGGCCTTCATGCCTGCAACCTGCCTGTTCCGGCCCCGCCGAACGAACCATCGGCAATTTCCCTGTCTACCCATTGTTGCATTCGGGAGCAAGACGGTTATTCACTCCAGACCCAAAAAACCGGCCACCCGCGCCAGGGGCATTAACCGGCACCGTCAACAAAGCTCAAAAAGGGGCTGCCTGACCCATGTCAGAAACAGCCCCATTGTTCCGGCACGCAAAACCAAATCCAGACAACCGGCAGCGAAGCACATATCATGCCATCATCCCCGGCCCCGGACCTTTCCATATCTGGACAGAACAACACCCCTGCCCCCCATATATGGGACCCATAGATACCATGGCCCATGCGGCCCTTGCATTTTGCAAATCACCTCTTGCATTTTACAAGTCAGAATGAAAGGCGGCAGACAACAGGCGAAGCCGGCTGGCAAGAACCAGATCAACGACATGGGCGGGAACAAGGAGGCAGGCAGGAAACAAGGAGGCAGTCAGGGCGCAAGGAAACAGGCAGGGCACATGAAATGACAGGACGTGACCGGAAAGAAAATGCCAGGCCGACAGGATCCGGCCAGGCCGATATCCTCAATCCGCATCCATTGATCGTTCGGCCTCCCGTGCAAAGCGGGCCCTTAGCTTCGTGCGGTCCCGGCTTGAAACACCGATCAGTTCGGCCACCCGCCAGATCATGTTGTCCTCGAGCTCGTGATTTTTCCTGTCGGCAAATACGACCTGCCACATCATGGAAATGATTTTTATCCTCTCTTCCATGTCAAGCCGCCTGATGACCGAAGTGAACTGGTAGAAATCGACCGCCTCCCTGTCCCTGTCCCTGGCTGCCCTTATCAACTCGCTCACCTGGTCAGAATCCAGTTTGAAATGTTCCTTAAGGACAAGGGCCACCAGTTCCTGCTCTTCCCTGGTGGTTTCTCCGTCTATGTCACCCAGATGCACCAGCAGAACCGCCACCGCCATCTTGCTGTCCATGGGTTGATCGGCGGTTTTTTCCGACCCGGAAAGCAGGTCCATTATTGCATTGAACATGGTTTGATACGCCATTTTACCCGATTGTATTGCTTTGCCTCTGCCACCTTAAGGATTTGTTCAGCATAAGCCATGTCTGTTGGGTAACAAAGCAGACTTTTTAACCAATGGAAGTGCAAAAGTTGAACTGAAGTGAAAATCAACCGCAAATGGAATTTCTGAAAGCAACCCAGTTGAAAAATATATTCCAATCCGCCCGCTCCAAAATGCCTGCCATGGATTATGTTTCCATAATCACCTCGCTCTACAGGGACCGGGTAGCCCTTGCCCTTGGCACCCTTGCCTCGGCGGCAGCGGCGGTTTTTGCCGGTCTTAATTCCGGTGCTGCCATACAATATGTATTTGCAGCCCTGTTCGTGGCTCTGGCCTTCTGGCGTTATCGGCAGGCTGCAAGTTTTCAGGCCGAAAACCTTGGCCCCGAGGACGCGCAGAGGGCTGAATTCTGGGAATTGCAATCCACCCTTTCCGGTTCGGCCGCCGCCATATTGTTCGGCGCCTGGTGTTTTGTAAGCCTGGTATTCGTCGGGGATGATTTTTCCGTCCTGACCAGCGTCAGCGTTTCCATTGCAGCCATGGTCGGAATCGTGGCCCGCAATTATGGCCTTGACCGGCTGGTGACCCTGCAATGCATCCTGCTCGGGGTTCCCCTTTGCGTGGGGCTGATTCTGGATGGCAATATCTATCATGCACTTCTGGCCGCCCTGTTTGCCCCCATGCTGATAAGTTTCCGCTCCCTGGCCAGGGATATCCGCAATGTTCTGCTCTCGGCAGTTCGCGACCGGGTGGAGGTGACCCGGCTGGCAAGAGGACTTGATACGGCCCTTTCCACCATGTCCCACGGCATTTGCATGCTGGATGAAAACCTGCGGGTGGCGGTGGCCAACGAAAAGATGCAGGAAATGCTCTGCTCCCGGGCCGATTACAAGTGCATCGGCAAGGATTTTTCCGAACTCATAGAAATGGCCAAGTCAAATGGCGCCCTGACCGAGCTTTCCGGCCAGCGCCTGGCAACGGCGGTGGCCAACGAGGGTCAGAGCAAGCTGATCCTGCAATTGCTGGACGGGCGCCAGTGCGAAATTTCCATCAACCGGGGGAACCGGCAGACCGTCCTGGTGCTCGAGGACATCACCGATCGCCTGCAGGCCGAAAGCAGGATAAGCTTCATGGCCCGCTTCGATCCGGCCACCAACCTGCCCAACCGCTCCTATTTCACCGAACAGGTATCCTCCAGAATAAGAGCCCGGCAAAAGAATGGAGCCGGATCGCAAAAGGTTGCTCTCGTAAGCCTGGACCTGGACGACTTCAAGAACATAAATGACAGTTTCGGCCACCCGACCGGCGACCGGGTACTGTCCCTGATTTCGCGTCGTCTGAGACAACATCTTGATTCAAACGTGGTGCTTTCCCGCTTCGGAGGCGATGAATTCGCCATATTTTTCGAGCATGACGTAACAAGGGAATCCATAATGCATGTAATGGACAACCTGCTTGAGGTCCTTGGCCGGCCATTCATGCTGGACGAACACGTTTTCAGGATCAGGGCCAGCGCCGGAATAGTCATCAGTGCCTGCAATCGATGCGATCTCGAAGAATTGCTGAAAAGGGCGGACCTGGCCCTTTACGCGGCAAAGGAAAGCGGCAAGGGCACCTGTTCCATGTTCAGGGAGAGCATGGGCAGTGCCTATCGTGACAAGCAGCAGATGAAGGCGGCTCTGCGCGAAGCCCTGGAGAAAGAAGACCTGATGCTTGCCTTTCAGC
>WFPQ01000014.1 GCA_015487515.1 Hyphomicrobiales bacterium
ACTATCTGGTCGGCAAACAGGCGTTTGAGGGCATCATATCCTTTCTTGCCAATGCAGATCATCTTTACCGACTTGCCTTCACTTATCAGCTTGTTGGCGTGATCACGGGCCAGGCGGGCAATGGAAGAGTTGAAACCGCCGCAAAGACCGCGATCGGCGGTGGCAATGATCAAGAGGTGCACGTCATCCTTGCCGGTGCCCCTTAGCAGGGCCGGGGCATCATCACGACTGGCATAGTTCACTCCCATGGCCGAAAGCACGTTCTCCATGCGCTCGGCATAGGGGCGGGCCGCTTCGGCCCGTTCCTGGGCCCTGCGCAATTTTGCCGCCGCCACCATCTGCATGGCTCGGGTTATCTTCTGGGTCGATTTAACGGAATCGATCCGGGTTCTGAGGTCTTTCAAAGAGGGCATTTTGGTCCTCTGTTCCTTTTCAAACGTTTAAGCCTTGCCGTCCTCTGGCTCCTGCCTGCCTTTTCGCCCCGCATCCGGCTTCATTGACCGGACGGTGCATGGCGGGAGGCAGAACCGACCGGACTAGCCGGCAAAGGTTTTGACAAAATCGTCAAGAACCGCCCTGAGCTTTTCGTCACTTGTCTCGCTTATGGACTTGTCCGCATCAATGGCGCTCAGCAGGTCGGCATGCTTGGAATGGAGCACACCAAGAAAACCTTCTTCGAAGGCGGCAACCTGATCAACTTCGAAATTGTCCAGATAGCCGTTGACGCCGGCAAAGATCACCGCCACCTGCTCTTCGGTCTTTAGGGGGGAGAACTGTTTCTGCTTGAGCAGTTCAACCAGGCGGGCACCGCGGTTGAGCAGGGCCTGGGTGGATGCGTCAAGGTCGGAACCGAACTGGGCAAAGGCGGCCATTTCACGATACTGGGCCAGTTCGCCCTTGATGGAGCCCGCGACCTGTTTCATGGCCTTTACCTGGGCCGAAGAGCCCACGCGGGAAACCGAAAGGCCCGCATTCACCGCCGGGCGCACGCCCTGGAAAAACAGATCGGTCTCAAGGAAGATCTGACCATCGGTGATGGAAATCACGTTGGTGGGAATGTAGGCGGAAAGGTCGTTGGCCTGGGTCTCGATGACCGGCAGGGCGGTAAGGGATCCCGATCCGTGATCCTCGTTGAGCTTGGCGGCCCTTTCCAGAAGGCGGGAGTGCAGGTAAAACACGTCTCCCGGAAAAGCCTCGCGTCCGGGGGGGCGGCGCAGCAGCAGGGACATCTGGCGATAGGCCACGGCCTGCTTGGTCAGATCGTCATAGGCGATAACGGCGTGCTGGCCGTTGTCGCGGAAATATTCTGCAATGGCGCAACCGGTGAAGGGGGCCAGAAACTGCATGGGGGCCGCATCGGACGCGGTGGCGGCAATGACGATGGAATATTCCATGGCCCCGGCATCCTCGAGAGCCTTTACGAACTGGGCAACGGTGGAGCGCTTTTGTCCTACCGCCACGTATACGCAATAAAGCTTTTCGCTTTCGTCGGCGCCGGCGGCATGGGCCGGTTTCTGGTTCAGGAACGTGTCAAGAATGATTGCAGTCTTGCCGGTCTGGCGATCGCCGATGATCAGTTCGCGCTGGCCGCGGCCAATGGGGATGAGGGCATCGATGGCCTTCAGGCCCGTGGACATGGGCTCGTGCACCGACTTGCGGGGAAGAATGCCGGGGGCCTTGACATCGACCCGGGAGCGGTTCTTGGTCTTGATCGGCCCCTTGCCGTCAATGGGGTTGCCAAGGGCATCGACCACCCGGCCCAGAAGTTCGGGCCCAACCGGGGTATCAACGATGGCGCCGGTGCGCTTTACGGTATCTCCTTCGGTGATTTCCCGATCGGAGCCAAAAATCACCACCCCGACATTGTCGGTTTCAAGGTTAAGGGCCATGCCCTTGATGCCGCCGGGAAATTCAACCAGTTCGCCGGCCTGAACATTGTCAAGCCCGTAAATGCGGGCAATGCCATCGCCCACGGACAAAACCTGCCCAACCTCGGAGACCTGGGCCTCGTTGCCAAAATCCTTGATTTGATCCTTGAGGATGGCGGAGATTTCCGCTGCCTTAATATCCATTATCTAACCTCTTTCATGGCGATTTTCATCGCGGTCAATTTTGTTTTCAAAGAAGAATCGATCATTTGCGAGCCAACCCGGACCACCAGGCCGCCGATCAGCGAAGGGTCAACGCTAGCATCAAGGGAAACCTTCTTTCCGGTCCTGGACTGAAGGGTCCTGGCCAGGTCGCCAAGCTGTTTCCTGCTCAGGGGTGCAGCGGAAACAACCTCGGCACCAATTTCGTTACGCTCCCTGGCGCAGAGCTCGTCAAAGGTCCCTATCATGGCAGGCAATGCAAAAAGACGCCCGTTGCGGGCCACGGCGCGAATGAAGTTGGCCACAAGTTCGTGGGCTCCGGCCCGGGCAAGTATCTTTTCCATTGCCGCCTGTTTTGCATCGGCGGAAATCACCGGGCTGGCCAGCAGGCGTGAAAGATCCCGGCTGGAAGCAATCAGCTCCCCAATCTTTGCAAGGCCGTTTTCAACATCTGTTACAGATTTCGTTTCCTTTGCCAGGTCAAACAGCGCCGATGCGTAAGGCCTTGCGATGCTGGCAAGAGTTGAACTTGATGCGCTCAAACCGATAAACCCCTAAACCTGTTCCCCAAGAACCGGTCCCTGAACTGGGGTTCAAGAACATCGGCAATCGGGGTCTTGTCAATTCGTGCAGGCAGCACAATGCCGGCCGGCAGTAAAATCCGCGCCCCCTCTAACACGGCTTTCCAAGCGTGTGCAAGCGCTAGGATGAGGTTTTTGAGGCAGAAAGTGTGCATGGGAGGCCAGCCAGGTTACTTTCCGGCCCCAGGATCGGGTGAGCCGAAATTGAAACGGGCTGCAAGGGCCGGCTGAATCCTGAATATGGGGGCTGGTAACCGGATAAAACCACTGGTTGCCATTACATGCATGTGGCTGCACATGCATGTGGCTGCATGCTTGTGGCACGACAGGGCCGTTTTCAGCCCGGGTCATTGGTGGGCCCGGTACTTTTCAGAGGCTATTGCGCCCTGTTCAGGTCCTTGGGCAAAACCACGGGCTTGGGCCCGTTGGCCATTTCGTCGGCCTTCAGGCTGTTCAGGGTGGACCTGGTGTCGCGTGACTGCTTGTAGATCACCCTTCCGGCTTCACCAAATACCGTTACCAGCGTTTTCTGGTCGCAGGTGGATGCGATGTGCAGGGCCAGTTCGTGCAAGTGGGTCTTTCCATAGCAGAACTTGCAGATTCTGGCCTTTTGCATTTCCGGCAGGCCCGATACCACCGCAACCGCATCGCTGGGTTTTCCCGAACTGAGACTGATCAGGTCTGTCTCGTTTATCGGGCAGGAATCCTCGTTGGGTACCACTGACTTTGAAGCAAGCACTTTTTCATTCCTTCGTCTGACAGCATGCCATGATTATCAATAATTGTTAAACACTTGGTTAATATTCGTTAACCATGTGCAGTATTGGTAATGTAACGGATAACGGTGGCGGAGATGGGCCGGAATAATCAGAAGAAACTGACAGGATCGATGTCGACCTGTATTTTTATGCCATTGCCCGGTTTTCCTGCCTGGCCGAGCCAGAACCGGACATATCCGGAGAGATCGAACTGTTTCGGGCTCTGGACCAGGATCCTGACGCGGTAGCGTCCCCTGACCAGGAGCATGGGGGCATCGGACGGGCCCAGAAGGCGTATTCCCTCGGCCCCTGGTGCCATGGCAAGCAGGTTTCTTGCGCGGGTTCTGGCCAGGTCGTGGTCGCGGGCCGATATCACCAGGGATGCCAGCCGGGCAAAGGGGGGGAGCATGTTTTCCTTACGGGTCTTTAGTTCGTGGGCATAAAAGCCTTCGCGGTCGCCACTGAGCATGGTCCTGATGACTTCATGTTCGGGGTGATAGGTCTGAAGGCAGGCCCGGCCCGGTTTTTCGGCCCGTCCGGCCCGCCCGGTTACCTGGGTAAGCAACTGGAAGGTCTTTTCGGCTGCGCGGGGGTCGCCATGGGCCAGGCCCAGGTCGGCGTCAATGACCCCGACAAGGGTCAGCTTTTCGAAATGATGTCCCTTGGCCACGAGCTGGGTTCCGATTATCAGGTCGTGCTCCCCGCTGGCTATTTCCGCAAAGCGCTGTCTTATCAGGCTGTTGCTTCCCATGTCGGAAGAAAGAATAACCTGGCGGGCCCCGGGGAATCTCGTTGCGGCCTCTTCGGCGATCCTTTCGATGCCCGGGCCGATGGCCCTGAGGGATCCTTCGGCATGACAGTTGCTGCATGAATCGGGTTTCCTTATTTCCCGGCCGCAATGGTGGCAGGCCAGGGTTCGGGCGAACCTGTGCTCGACCAGCCAGGCGGAGCAGTCAGGACATTGATATTGGTGTCCGCAATTGCTGCAAACCGTCAGCGGGGCATAGCCGCGCCGGTTGAGAAACAGGAGTACCTGCTCACCCCTGTCGATGGTTGCAAAGATTTCCCGGGCCAGTTCCGGGGCGATCCAGGATCCTTTCGGGGGGCCGTTGCTGCGCATGTCTATGGCCCTGATGTCTGGCAGCCCGGCATCCAGATGGCGTCGTTTCATCATCACGTGGACATAGCGCTTCTCATTGGCGTTGTTGCGGCTTTCGATGGAAGGGGTGGCAGAAGAAAGAACGAGCCGGGCCCGGGCAAGGGAGGCCCGGACCACCGCCATGTCCCTTGCGTGATAGCTTATGCCCTCGGATTGCTTGAAGGCTCCGTCGTGTTCTTCATCGATCACTATCAGGCCCAGTTCGGCAAATGGCAGGAACAGGGCCGAACGGGCGCCCAGCACCGCCCTTACATCGCCATTCATCACCCCGCGCCAGACCCTTGCCCTCTGGGTCGGGGTCATGTCGGAATGCCACTGGGCCGGAAGGGTTCCAAAACGTTCGGCAAACCGTTCGACGAAGGACCGGGTCAGGGCGATTTCGGGCAGCATGATCAAAACCTGCCGGTCCTGGCGCAGGGTGTCGGCAACGGCTTCAAAGAATATCCGGGTCTTGCCGGAGCCGGTTACCCCGTCGAGCAGAACGATGTTTTTTTCATTTTCAAATGCCGCCCTGATCCGGGCCAGGGCCTTTTCC
>WFPQ01000015.1 GCA_015487515.1 Hyphomicrobiales bacterium
GGAAAGTGTCGAAAGCAGGATCCATGAAAAATGGATGGAGGCTGGAGCCTTCAGGGCCGGGGCCGGGGCCGGGGAGGGGGCCGAAAGTTTTTCCATCCTTATTCCTCCTCCCAACGTGACCGGATCGTTGCATATAGGCCATGCCCTTAACAATACGCTGCAGGATATCCTGGTGCGCTGGCATCGCATGCGCGGTTTTGACACCCTGTGGCAACCCGGGGTCGACCATGCTGGAATCGCCACCCAGATGGTGGTCGAAAGGCAACTGGCTGAAAATGGTCTGCCCTCAAGAGCCGAAATGGGGCGGGAAAAATTCATCGAGAAGGTCTGGGAGTGGAAGGAGCAGTCCGGTGGCGTCATAATCAATCAATTGAAGCGACTCGGGGCCTCGTGCGACTGGTCACGGGAACGTTTTACCATGGACGAAGGTTTCCATGATGCGGTTCTCAGGGTCTTCGTGGAAATGTACCACAAGGGCCATATCTATCGAGGCAAGCGCCTGGTCAACTGGGATCCCCATTTCCAGACCGCAATTTCCGACCTGGAAGTGGAGAATATCGAGGTCAAGGGCCACATGTGGCACTTCAAATATCCGCTGGCCGGCGGAGAGACCTATACCTATGTGGAAAGGGACGAGGATGGAAACATCACCCTGAGCCAGGAGAGGGATTATATTTCCATCGCCACCACCCGGCCCGAAACCATGCTGGGCGATGGAGCGGTTGCCGTTCATCCAGATGATGAGCGTTATGCGCCAATCGTTGGAAAACTTTGTGAAATTCCGGTTGGCCCCAGGCAGCATCGTCGCTTGATTCCGATCATTGTCGACGAATATCCCGATCCCGATTTCGGTTCCGGTGCCGTCAAGATCACCGGGGCCCATGATTTCAATGACTACGAGGTGGCAAAGCGCAACGGCATTCCCCTTTATGTATTGATGGATACCAGGGGCAGGATGCGCAATGACGGCCTGTCCTATGAAGAATCGGCCCGCATGGCCAGGGACATTGCCGAAGGGGGCAGGGTGCCTCCCGACACCACTCCCATCAACCTCGTGCCCGAGCAATACAGGGGCCTTGATCGTTTCGAGGCCCGCAAAAGGATTGTTGCCGACATAACTGCCGAGGGGCTGGCGGTGATGCATGATGTGGTGCGCAGGGACAGGGACAGCGGCCAGGAGATTGTCCAGAGCGTTCCCCTGGTCGAAAACAAGAAGATAATGCAGCCATTCGGTGATCGCTCGAAGGTGGTCATAGAACCGATGCTGACCGATCAGTGGTATGTGGATACGGCCAGGATCGTTGGTCCGGCCATCGATGCGGTTAAAACCGGCGAGATTGTCATGATGCCCGAGGCCCAGCGCAAGGTTTATTTCCACTGGCTGGAAAATATAGAACCCTGGTGCATTTCCCGCCAGCTCTGGTGGGGACACCAGATACCGGTCTGGTATGATGACCAGGGAAACCAGTATTGCGCCGTTTCCGAGGAAGAAGCGAGAAAACAGGCCGGCGGAAAGGAACTGAAGCGTGACCCGGACGTGCTGGATACCTGGTTTTCTTCCGGTCTGTGGCCCATCGGCACCCTTGGCTGGCCCGAAAAGACCCCGGAGATGGAAAAATATTTTCCCACGTCGGTCCTGATAACCGGTTTTGACATTATTTTCTTCTGGGTGGCCAGGATGATAATGATGCAAGAGGCGGTAGTTGGCCAAATCCCCTTCAGGACCGTTTACACCCATGCCCTGGTGCGTGACGAGAAGGGCAAGAAGATGTCCAAGTCCCTGGGCAATGTCATAGATCCGCTGGTGCTGATCGATGAATATGGTGCCGATGCGGCCCGTTTCACCTTTGCCGCCATGGCAGCCCCCGGAGCCGACCTCAAACTGTCCATGAACCGGGTCGCCGGTTACCGGAATTTTGTAACCAAGATCTGGAATGCGGCCCGTTTTCTGGAGATGAATGGCTGTGTCAGGGACAAGGATTTTGACCCTGGAGGTCCGGCAATGCCTCTAAATCGCTGGATCATCGGCTCCACGGCAAGGGCGGTTGATGATGTTTCAGGAGCACTTGAAAAGTTCCGTTTCAACGATGCGGCGAGCGCTGCCTACGAATTTGTCTGGGGCACTTTTTGCGACTGGTATATAGAACTGGCCAAGCCCGTCCTGGCAGGCGAAGACGAGGAGTTGAAAAAGGAAACCCGGGCCACTGCCGCCTTCGTGCTCGACCAGATACTGGCATTGCTGCATCCTTTCATGCCGTTTGTTACGGAAGAGCTATGGGAAAAGACTGCCGGCAGGGGGGGGCGCGAAAAGATGCTGGTTGTTTCTCCCTGGCCCGACCTGGGCGGACTTGGTGATGACGGGGCCAACAGCGAGATCGACTGGCTGGTCGAACTGATTTCGGGCATTCGCTCGGTCCGGGCC
>WFPQ01000016.1 GCA_015487515.1 Hyphomicrobiales bacterium
GATATAGACAAAGGCCAGGTGGGCATCCATGGCCCGGGCCGCCAGCAGACACCCCTCCACCAGGTGATGGGGGTCATGGCGCAAGATCTCGCGATCCTTGCAGGTGCCCGGTTCGGACTCATCGGCATTTACAAGCAGGTAATGGGGCCGGCCATCGCTTTGCCTGGGCATGAAGGTCCATTTCAGGGCCGTTGGAAAACCGGCCCCTCCGCGCCCACGCAGGCCCGAGGCCTTGACCTGTTCGGTTATCCAGTCGCGCCCCTGTTCGACAAACCCCCTGGTGCCGGACCAGGCCCCGCGGGCCATGGCTCCTGCAAGCGAAACATCACCCTGGCCGTAGAGGTTGGTAAAAATGCGATCCTTGTCTTCCAACATTTCCCTGTTCCCCTATTTCGGCTTCTTGCCGAATACGCGTTCATATTCATCAACGCCCCTGCTCAGGGCCCTGGCCTGTTTCACCCAGTCGTCACGCTCTATGCGGCCCTTGAAATTCAGGGCGGCATCAAGGGCGGCAATGTCTTTCTTGGTAAGTTTTGCCACCTGGTCAAAACGGGTTACGCCAAATGCATTGAGCTTTTTCTCAAGCACCGGGCCAACCCCGGAAATCATTTTCAGGTCGTCCGCTTCTCCTTCAGGTCTGGCAAACAACGTGCCCCCTGAAGGCTTCACGGCACCGGCACCAGGCCCGGGTGCAGCTTTGGGTCCGGTTTTGCGGGGAGCTTTTGCCGGCTTGGCAGGTTCATGCTGCGGCACTTCAAGCAATGTTGTCATGCCCGAAAGGGGAGCAGAAAACACCCGGCCGTTCTGGGGGCCGGTCATCACCTCGTCACCCCGGCCTGCCTCGAATTCATCGATGATTTCTTCCAGCCGTTCCGGGGTCAGATCCTCGTAGGTATCATGGCCGATGGCCACCATGGGCGCATTGACGCAGGCCCCCAGGCATTCCACCTCCTCCCAGCTCAAGGTGCCGCTGGCATTGGTCTGGTGGGGGCTGGCGTGAATCTTCTTCTGGCAGACGGCGCGCAGATCCTCGGCTCCGCGCAACATGCAGGGGGTGGTTCCGCAAAC
The DNA here is from genome assembly GCA_015487515.1 of Hyphomicrobiales bacterium. GTDB lineage: Bacteria > Pseudomonadota > Alphaproteobacteria > Rhizobiales > Devosiaceae > DROE01. The sequence continues at coordinate 1,069 of WFPQ01000016.1, forward strand.
CTGCACATGGGCCCGGGTTCCAACCGGCTTCAGTTGAAACTGGGTGTAAAAAGTGGCCACCTCCAGAACCCTGATATAGGGCATTTTCAGCATGTCGGCAATTTTTTCCATCGCGGCGCGGCTCACCCAGCTTTCCTGGTCCTGGGCACGCATCAACAATGGAATGACTGCCGATTGCTGCCGCCCTTTTGGATAAAGGGCAATGCGTTTCTTGGCCCAGGCGGCATTCTCCTTGTTGAAGGAAAAGCTCTTGGGCTGCAGGGAATCCTTGGCAAGGCTACGGTCGGACATCAGCGGTCAATCTCCCCGAAAACCACATCAAGCGATCCCAGGATGGCCGAGCAATCGGCAAGCTGGTGACCGCAGGTTAAAAAATCCATGGCCGAAAGGTGGGCATAGCTGGGGGCCTTGATCTTGCAGCGATAGGGCTTGTTGGAACCATCGGATACAAGATATACGCCAAATTCCCCCTTGGGTGCCTCAACGGCAACATAGGTCTCGCCCTTGGGAACCCTGTAACCTTCCGTATAAAGCTTGAAGTGATGAATCAGACCCTCCATGGACTGCTTCATTTCAGCCCTTTTGGGAGGAACAACCTTGCCATCGGTGCTGGATACTGGGCCCTTGCCCCCGGGCTCGTTCAGTTTTGTTATGCACTGGCGCATGATCGAAACAGACTGGCGCATTTCCTCCATGCGTATGAGGTAGCGGTCATAACAGTCCCCGTTGCTGCCTACGGGAATATCAAAATCCATCTCCTCGTAACATTCATAGGGCTGGCTCTTGCGCAGATCCCAGGCAGCGCCGGAACCGCGCACCATGACCCCGGAAAAACCCCAGCTCCAGGCATCCTCCAATGATACCACGCCGATATCCACATTGCGCTGCTTGAAAATCCGGTTGTCCGTCAAAAGCCCCTCAATGTCATCGCAGACCTTGAGGAACGGATCGCAAAAAGCCTCGATGTCATCGATCAGGTCCTGGGGCAGATCCTGGTGCACACCGCCGGGGCGAATATAGGCGGCATGAAAACGGCTGCCCGAGGCCCGCTCGTAAAAAACCAGCAGCTTTTCGCGTTCCTCAAAACCCCAGACCGGCGGAGTCAGGGCCCCCACGTCAAGGGCCTGGGTGGTGATGTTGAGCATGTGGGAAAGAATGCGGCCGATCTCGCAATAAAGCACCCGGATCAACTGGCCGCGGCGGGGAACCTCGATCTGAAGCATCTTTTCGACCGCAAGGGCAAAGGCATGCTCCTGGTTCATGGGAGCCACGTAATCGAGCCGGTCGAAATAGGGCAAGGCCTGCAGATAGGTCTTGCTCTCTATCAGCTTTTCCGTGCCCCTGTGCAAAAGGCCGATATGGGGATCACACCGTTCGACTATCTCCCCGTCCAGTTCGAGCACCAGGCGCAATACGCCATGGGCCGCCGGATGCTGGGGGCCGAAATTCATGGTGAAGTTTCTCAACTCGACCTCAGACATTTTACAAAATCCCGACAGTTGCAGGCCCGCCCCCATTGCAGGGCATAAAAAGGCCTTTGGGCAATTGCTCTTTACGTCTATCAATCACGCCTTTTCATCTCCCGGAAGCACATAATCGGTGCCCTCCCACGGGGAAAGGTAATCAAACGTACGAAATTCCTGGGCCAGCCTGACAGGCTCATAGACAACCTTGCGAAGCTCCTCGTCATAACGCAGTTCCACATAGCCGGAGGTGGGAAAATCCTTGCGCAGCGGATAGCCGTCAAAACCATAATCGGTAAGCAGGCGACGCAGGTCGGGATGGGAAGAAAACAGGATCCCGAACATGTCATAGGCTTCGCGCTCATACCACACGGCGCCGGGAAAAACCTCGGTAATGGAATCGACGGGAGTGGTTTCATCAGTCGATATCCTGATGCGTATCCTAAGATTGCGGCTCGGGCTGAGCAGGTGGTAAACCACATCGAAGCGCTCGGCACGGCCGGGATAATCAACCCCGCAAATGTCGGTCAGTGAAATGAAGCGAAGGCGCAAATCGTCCCTTAGCAGGCGTATAAAGGCAACGATGTCCTCTCTGCGAACCTCAACCGAAAGGTCACCAAAGGCAATGGAGTGCCCCAGTACGGACCGGGGAAGTTTCTGGGCCAGATAACCGGCAACTTCTTCCAGGACCTCGGTCTTGTCATCCACGTTCCCTGCCACGGCATTGTCTTCGTTGTCATCCTTTTGCATCGGGCTCACCTCTCAATGGTGCCGGTGCGGCGAATTTTCTTCTGCAACAGCAATATGCCGTAAAGCAGCGCCTCGGCCGTGGGAGGACAGCCCGGGACATATATGTCGACCGGCACTATGCGGTCACAGCCCCGCACCACCGAATAGGAATAATAATAATAACCGCCCCCATTGGCACATGAGCCCATGGAAATCACGTATCTGGGTTCGGGCATCTGGTCATAGACCTTGCGCAGGGCCGGAGCCATCTTGTTGGTAAGGGTGCCCGAAATTATCATCACGTCAGACTGGCGAGGAGAACCCCGGGGGGCAAAGCCGAACCTTTCGCAATCATAACGGGGCATTGCAACCTGCATCATTTCCACGGCACAGCAGGCCAGACCGAACGACATCCACATCAGAGAACCCGTACGGGCCCAGTTTATAAGTTCGTCGGTGCTGGTGACCAGGAAGCCCTTGTCGGCCAGTTCGTCGCTGATTTCCAAAAATTGCGGATCGGTGGAACCAACCGGCAGGCCGGTGGCAGGATCAACAATCCCCCTGGCTTCGGGAGCGACCAGGGTATCCCGGCCCTTCAAATCGTCCGCACGCCCCGCAGAGGCGCCACCTTGTCCGTTCAATCCCATTCCAGTGCACCCTTTTTCCATTCATATATGAACCCGATGGTCAAAACCGCCAGGAACACCATCATGGACCAGAACCCGAACCAGCCCACCGAATTGAAGGCAACGGCCCAGGGAAACAGGAAAGCCACTTCCAGATCAAAGATGATGAAAAGAATCGCCACCAGATAAAAACGCACGTCAAACTTCATGCGGGCGTCATCAAAAGCGTCAAATCCGCATTCATAGGCAGACACCTTTTCGGGGTCCGGATTTTTTATGGCAATGGCAAAGGGGGCAACCAGCAAGGCAAGACCGATCACCGCACTAAGACCCAGGAATATCAGGATTGGCAAATAACCCAGCAGCAATTCGTTCATGTCAAAAAGCCAGCCCCCGGTAAAGTGAACAGAACAGTTACAACTGTTCGACAATCGATAAGCGCACCAATTCGGATTGCCGGCGATGCAGCTTCAAATCAGGTGCTAACACGGCTTAACTCAGGGTCAACATGGTTGCAAGGGGTTTGGAAAAACAACGGTGCAAATTTGGGGTTTAAGAACAGACAATTTGGCGCTATTCTGAAAAATCCAACGGAAAAACCCCCGGCAGGGGAGCTTGGATTTACAAAGCCCTGTGCTGGCGGAATATGCGCTGGCGGGAAATACCGTTTGCAAGCAATGGCGAACAACCGCAGGGGCAGGAAAATAATGCGCAGGGGCAGGAAAATAATGCCGCCACCTGCAGGGGGCACCCGTGGGTTGCCCCTGCTGATACCCTTATCCTGATATCATCAGCCCCTTTCAGGCAAACAGGAAATCGAAAGGGGGCAGCCTGTTACTGCATGCGCCAGATCAGGCCGGCCGTTGCCTTCATGGCATTTGGTGCGGATCCCCACTGACCAAGTCCGAGAACCTCGCCGCGCACCCCGACAGAGGGCATTATGGCCGCTTCCACGCCACCGCCAACCGCGTAAACGCTGGAACTGCCGACCATTCCAAGCCCGCCCACCCCATAGACCATGAAATCGTTGCCCGGGGCAAAGCCAAGCCTTGCCAGGCCAATGGCATCAAACGTGGTTGCGCTGGTACCGAAACTGGCCCCGCCC
>WFPQ01000017.1 GCA_015487515.1 Hyphomicrobiales bacterium
CATCCAGAGGGCGCGGATCATCCTTGTGGCGGGCGTTCTTGAGATTTATGACCCCGAACCTGGTATGGGCATGGCCATGGCGTCCGGCCCGGGTCGGATGCACGCAGTCGAACATGTCCACCCCCCTTTCCACGGCTCCGAGCAGGTCATCGGGTTTGCCGACCCCCATCAGATAGCGGGGTTTTTGTTCCGGCAGGTGAGGAACAATTTCGTCAAGCACCCGGAACATGACATCCTGGGGTTCGCCAACGGCCAGGCCGCCAATGGCATAGCCATCAAAGCCCATGTCCACGAGCCCGGCAGCGGAACGGGCACGCAGGACGGCATCGTCCCCCCCCTGCACGATACCAAACAGGGCCCGGCCCGGAGCATTGTCAAAAGCACGCTTCGATCGCTCGGCCCAGCGCAGGGAAAGCTGCATGGCCCGCTCGATCTCGGTTTTTCCGGCCGGCAGGCGAATGCATTCGTCAAGCTGCATTATTATGTCCGAATCAAGCATTTTTTGAATTTCAATGGATCGTTCCGGGCTCAGTTCGTGGCTCGAACCATCGATATGGGAACGGAAGGTGACCCCGTTTTCATCAAGTTTCCTCAATTTTGCCAGGGACATGACCTGAAAACCGCCACTGTCGGTAAGAATTGGCAATTGCCAGTCCATGAAATCATGCAGGCCGCCAAGCCTTTCCATGCGTTCGGCCCCGGGACGCAACATCAGGTGATAGGTATTGCCCAGCAATATCCGGGCGCCGGTATTGTAAACCTGCTCGGGATAAAGGGCCTTGACGGTTGCAGCAGTACCAACGGGCATGAAGGCAGGGGTTGGAATGTCGCCACGGGGGGTCCTGATCATTCCTGCCCTGGCCCGGCCATCCCGGGCCCCGCCTTCAAAGGTGAAGCCACTCATTTCTGGCCTCCAAGACTTAAAAGGGTTGCATCACCATAGGAATAGAACCGGTATCCGGCACTTATGGCATGGGCATAGGCATCCTTCATGGTCTGCAACCCGCTGAAGGCGGCAACGAGCATGAAAAGGGTGGAACGGGGAAGATGGAAATTGGTCATCAGGAGGTCAACCGTCCTGAATTCAAACCCCGGGGTGATGAAAATGTCCGTATCGCCGCAAAAGGGAGCAAGTTCACCCGTGCCCGCGCTGGCAGCCTCAAGCAGGCGGAGGCTGGTGGTTCCAACCGCAAGCACGCGACCGCCAGCGGACCTTGCCCGCCGGATATTTTCAACCGTCTCCGGGCTGATCTCGCCCCATTCGGAATGCATTTCGTGGTCCCTGACATCATCCACCCTGACCGGCAGAAAGGTTCCGGCCCCCACGTGCAGGGTCACCTTTTCCATACCCACGCCCATGGACATCAGTTCCTGCTCGAGCCGCAGGGTGAAGTGCAACCCGGCGGTTGGTGCCGCAACGGCGCCATCATGGCGGGCAAACATGGTCTGGTAGTCGGTTTCATCCCTTGGCTCGATGGCCCTTCTGGATCCGATATAGGGGGGCAAGGGCATGGCTCCGTGGGACTTTATGGCCTCGTCCAGGCAGGCTCCGGCAAGTTCGAACTCAAGTTCGACCTGGCCGCCGGGCATGGTACCTGCAATACGGGCCGCAAAATTCTCCGCCATGCAGGCCCGGTCATGGCCGGAGCCGAAGATTACCCGGTCATCCTCCCTGAGGCGCCTGGAGGGGCGGGCAAAGGCCAGCCAGGCACGATCATTTATACGCTTGTGCAGGTTGAAGGAAACTCCGGACCTGAACCGGCCCCGCACCCGGACACCATCCAGCCGGGCCGGGATCACCCTGGTATCATTTACCACAAGTACATCGCCGGGGCGCAGAAGCCTGCCCAGGTCCCTGACCATCAGGTCCTGAAAACGACCATTGCCATCAACGAACAGCATCCTGGCCTCGTCACGGGGAGAAACCGGGTGCAGGGCAATCAGATCATCAGGAAGGTCAAAATCAAACTCATCGACTAGCATTTGCATCAAGCCTGAAAATTCCGCCTTAAAGCGTCTTGAAACAAGGGCACGGGCAAGTGCTATGGATTATCGCAAACCAGCGGGAAAACACCAGCACCACTGATGTAAAGTGTGCCGGCGATGGCCTGATCATCACCCCTGGTGGCTATAAAAAGCCTTAGGCGGGCAATTATTTCCTCCAGATTGGCATCGCTCAAATCAAGCAATATCCTGTCGTCCTCGACAAAGGACTGCATGAGGACCACCTGCCTGCCCCGGCCGGCAAGGGTCGAAAGAAGGGAAAAATCGCCCATGCCGGCCCTGTCCGTGCCGTCCTCGTTCATACCGGCATTTCCTGCATCCCCATTACCCATCCTGCTGCCCCCCATCTCGATGGTAACCCCGACAATGCTGGGAACGGCAACCGAACCGACCTGGATATAGGCGCTTACATCATTGCCAGCCCTGCAGGTAATGGTGGCCGTGGCCCCGGCCGTGGCAACCGTTGCCAGGAACAACAATAAAGCTGCAAGCGAACGTTTCATGGATATACTCAGGCGCCGACGCGCATGGAAATTATCTTGTCGGGATTGGCTACCGGCTCGCCCCGTTCCAGCTTGTCTATGTTTTCCATGCCCTCAATGACCTGCCCCCAGACCGTATACTGGCGATTGAGAAAGGGAGCATCGTCAAAGCAGATGAAAAACTGGGAATTGGCACTGTCGGGACTGGCGGCCCGGGCCATGGAACAGGTTCCGCGAACATGCTTTTCGTCATTGAATTCGGCCGCAAGGTCAGGCTTGTCGGAGCCGCCGGTACCAACCCCGTGGGGGCATCCGGCCTGGGCCATGAAACCTTCTATTACCCGGTGAAATACTATGCCGTCATAAAAACCCTCGTTTGCAAGCTCCTTGAGGCGTTGCACATGGTTAGGTGCCAGGTCGGGGCGCAGGCCGATCTTGACATCCCCCTTGCTGGTTTTCAGAAGAAGGGTATTTTCGGCATCGAACTGCTGGTTCATGGTTCTTTCCTGCTGTGTTGCATTGGACAAAATTCAAAGGTCATTCACCCCCCCACGGATTACTCGCATAAATCCCTGACGGGCAATTCCATCATGGGCAATACGCTGACAGGGGCCTGTTTTCGAAAACTACTACCGCAAGGTCATTCTTACAAGGACTGTTACTGGCGGACCCGCATGGAAACTATACTGTCCGGGTTGTCCACGAGTCCGGTTGAAGGGTCGCCCTTGCGGATGGCGTCAACAAATTCCATGCCCTGGATGACCTGGCCGAATATGGTGTACTGGCCGTCGAGAAACGAGGCATCGCCAAAAGTTATGAAAAACTGGGAATTGGCACTGTTGGGATCGGCGGTGCGGGCCATGCCAACAACCCCGCGCTGAAACGAAACCTCGTTGGTGAATTCGGCAGGAAGGTCGGGCAGTTCAGACCCGCCCATGCCGGTTCCGGTCGGATCGCCGGTCTGGGCCATGAAACCCTCTATGACCCGGTGAAATACTATGCCGTCATAAAAGCCGGACTGGCTCAGTTCAATGATTCTGGCCACATGAGCCGGGGCCAGGTCGGGGCGCAACCTGATGAGCACCGTACCGCTGGCAAGTTCCAGTTCAAGAACGGGCATTTCCTCCATGTTCAGGGGCACTGCCTGATCCGGGCCGGACCCGCTCTGGCTGGCGAGCGCTGCCATGCCGCCCTGCCCCGGAGAAGATGACCAAGGGGAATAGCGAACCAGCAGATCGGCCGCAAACAGGGCAACGAAGAGAAACACCAGCAAACCAATGATGCGGGTCTGTTTGTCGGGTGGGGGTGAAGAATGACTCATTTCTTATTCAATGCTTTCAAAACCAGGGGTGGGACAAAGGCGCTCACATCGCCATTCATGGAAGCGATCTGGCGGACCAG
>WFPQ01000018.1 GCA_015487515.1 Hyphomicrobiales bacterium
GAATGGCTGCGCAAATATGCACCTCCAGGCGCTGCTGCCTACGACTTCTACCAGTCATTGCCGGCGCTGAGCCAGGGCAACGTGGCCCAGCAGATCTTCTGGTATACTGCCTTTACCGCCGACATGGTAAAATCCCGGGCCGAGGGTAACAACACGGTGGACGAGAACGGCATGCCCCTTTGGCGCATGGCACCCAGTCCCCATGGCCCCTATTGGGAAGAAGGCATGAAGCTGGGCTATCAGGACTGCGGTTCCTGGACCATCTTCCAGTCCACCCCCATGGACCGGGCCAAGGCGGCATGGCTCTACGCCCAGTTCGTAACCTCCAAGACCGTGGACGTGACCAAGAGTCATGTGGGCCTGACCTTCATCCGTGATACCACCATCCGGCATGAGAGCTTCACGGAGCGGGCCCCAAGACTGGGCGGTCTGATAGAGTTCTACCGCTCGCCTGACCGGGTGCTGTGGACACCCACCGGCGTCAATGTGCCAGATTATCCCAAACTCGCCCAGCTGTGGTGGCAGAATATCGGTGACGTCAATTCCGGTGCCTTTACACCCCAGGAAGCCATGGACCGGCTCGCCAACGAGATGGACGAGGTCATGGCCCGCATGGAGGCGGTGGACAAGGCTGCCAATGTCTATAATGGCTGCGGTCCGCGTCTCAATCCTGAAAAACCGGCCGAAGAATGGCTTGGCAAGGGTGGTGCCAAGGCCAAGCTCGCCAACGAGAAGCCCCAGGGTGAAACCATTGATTATGATGAACTGATTCAGCGCTGGGCTTCGGCCTGACGCTCGTATCAGGGTTCGGAAAAGAACAGCCGGGGCCTTTTTGGTCCCGGTTGGCTGGTGTGGACAGGCTGCCATTTTGCGAACGGCTCCTGTTTGCCGGATTTGTGATAAAAGCTTTAATGCAGGCAGGTGCTGAGAGGTGCGTTGATGGTACTCGAGCTGAGAAATGTCACCAAACGGGTTGGTGGGGAACTCCACATTCACGAGACAACGCTCAGGCTCGAACCGGGTGAATTCAACATATTTCTTGGCCCCACCAATGCGGGAAAGACCACCCTGATAAAGCTATTGGCGGGTCTGGAGCGCCCGACCGGCGGACGGGTTTTCGTTGATGGAACTGATGTAACGGCCCTTAGCCCGCAAAAACGCAACATTGCACTGGTTCACCAGTTTTTTGTCAATTATCCGCACATGAGTGTTTTCGACAATATTGCCTCGCCCCTCCGGGTGGTGGGAATGTCCCGCACTGAAATCGAAAGGCGCGTCCACGAGGCCGCCGATATCCTGCAACTGCGCCCCATGCTCAAACGCCGCCCCGACGAGCTTTCGGGCGGACAGCAGCAGCGCTGCGCCCTTGCGCGCGCCATAGTCAAGGAAAGCAAGGCAATATTTCTGGATGAACCGCTTGCCAACCTGGATTACAAGTTGCGCGAAGAGTTGCGCGACCAGTTGCCGGACCTGTTTGCCGGACGGGGTTCGGTGGTGGTCTATGCAACCTCCGAACCGTCCGAGGCCCTGATGCTTGGGGGAACTACGGCCCTGGTCCACGAGGGCAGGGTTGCCCAGGTGGGCCCTACCGCCGGCATATACAGGGCTCCCATTGACCTGACTTCGGCCCGGGTCTTTTCGGACCCTCCCATCAATATCGTGCCCGTTGTCAAGGAAAACGGCATGATCATGCTGAGAGATTCAGTTTCGTGGCCGGCCAGTGGCAAATTGGCCGCCATGGCAGACGGGCAATACATTCTGGCTGTTCGTCCCGGGCATGTCACTCCGCAAAAGAAGGGACCGGATTGCATCGGAATTTCCGGAGAGATCATGATCACCGAGTTGAGCGGTTCCGAAAGCGTTGCCCACTTCCGCATGGGAGACAGCATATGGGTTTCGCAAACCAGTGGCGCTCATCCCTATAGTATCGGGGAGATCCGGGATTTTTTCGTCGATACCAGCCATTGCCTTTATTTCGACCAAGACGAAAAACTGGTTGCATGAGGGGGGACGAATGGCCAAGATAACGCTAGACAAATTGCGCCACAGCTACCTTTCGGACCCCAGGGGTCCACGGGATTATGCGCTCAAGGAAATAAACCTGGACTGGAAGGATGGCGGGGCTTATGCCCTTCTGGGTCCTTCGGGGTGTGGCAAGACCACCCTGCTCAACATCATTTCCGGCCTTGTCACTCCCTCCCGGGGGCGGGTTCTGTTCGATGATGCCGATGTAACCGATCTTGCCCCCGATGGGCGCAACATTGCCCAGGTGTTTCAGTTTCCGGTGATCTACGACACCATGACGGTGCGTCAGAACCTGGCTTTTCCCCTGCGCAACCGCGGTATGGATGCGGACAGGATTTCGGAGCGGGTGGCCGGGATTGCAGGAATGCTGGAACTGGATGAATTTCTGGACCGGCGGGCCTCGGGGCTTGGGCCCGACGTAAAGCAGAAAATTTCCATGGGCCGCGGCCTGGTGCGTGAAGACGTGAACGTGATC
>WFPQ01000019.1 GCA_015487515.1 Hyphomicrobiales bacterium
AGGTTGCGACGGACAATATTGCGAAGTAAGTGCAAGAAACACCAATGGCCAAGGGCGCGCCATCTATTCGGGTTTCGTGGAACAGAACACCCTGTGGGGGGTTTACCCGGATGAAAACTTCAACTGAACAAGAAACCTGAGGGGCAAAGACAAAAGGGCCAGAGAGACAGGCAGCAAACCGGACGGAGACAGGAACGAAACCCCGGATGGGGCCAGGAACGAAACCAGGCTGAACGAAACCAGGCTCAGCCGGTGGTTTTTCCCGGCCGCTTCCTGTTGCGCCTCACCCGGACAACGATATCAACATGGGCTATCTCCATGCCGCCCGGAGGCGAAGGCAGGCCCACCACGTCAATGGATTTTGAATCTATGTCGATAACCCTTTCCTCCCCCTCGACAAAAAAGTGATGGTGATTGGAGGTATCGGTGTCAAAATAGGTGCGGGTGGCATCCACGCTTATTTCCCGCAGCAATCCCGCATCACGAAACTGGTGCAGGGCATTGTAAATGGTGGCAAGGGAAACCTTGACCCCGGCCTTTTCTGCCTCGGCATGCAATTGTTCGGCACTGGTATGGCGATGACCGCCGGAAAACAGCAGCCCGGCAAGGGCGATGCGCTGCCTGGTGGGCCGCAGTCCCGCCATGCGCAACACCGCCATCAGGCATGGATGGCTGGAAGTCTTGCGCTGGCTTTTCTCAAGGTCGAACCGTTTCATCAAATATTGTTGCCCCGGCGTCTGCAATACCGCCTGATATCATCGATATGAAGTGCTTTTATAGGGTCGTAAAGGAACACAAACAAGGGTACTGACACAAAGTTTGATACAATGGCTAATTTATTTATAGGGCAGTTTTTTAACCCGCATGCTTCTTTTCAAAAACCTGCCAATCTTGTTGACCCCTTCAAGGCAAGCCTTTAATCCTTAGGCGGGTCTTGCGCCAAAATATCCCTTAATCATGCATATCAATCAAAAAATGGCCGGAGAAAACATGAGCGATCGCAAAAACGCTTACGATTATGAAGAACTGCTGGCCAGTGGCCGCGGAGAACTGTTCGGCAAAGGGTTTGCCAAACTGCCAATGCCGCCAATGCTGATGTTTGACCGGATAACCCACATTTGCGCCGATGGGGGTGAATTCGAAAAGGGACAGGTTCGGGCCGAACTGGACCTCAACCCGGAACTGTGGTTTTACAAGTGCCACTTCAAGGACGATCCGGTAATGCCCGGATGCCTGGGGCTGGATGCCCTGTGGCAGATGGTCGGGTTTTTCCTTTGCTGGTCCGGCGATCCGGGGAAAGGAAGGGCCCTTGGCGGTGAAATCCGCTTCAGCGGCCAGGCCACCACCGACAAGAAACTGCTGGAATTCCAGGTGGACATAAAGGGACACCGCCGGTCACCAGTTCCCTATGGAACGGCGACAGGCACTGTAAAAGCCGACGGACAGACCATATATGTAGCAAATAACCTAAGGGTTGGCCTGTTTCCCGACGAATGAGTACCTGCCGGATCTTCTGAAGGGAACGGGCCGGCCATGAAAATATCAAGATGTTCCGAGCGCAATTAAGAGGCCGCAATGAAAAGAGTCGTTATCACGGGAATGGGGATCGTTTCATCCATAGGCAATGATGTTCCATCGGTACTTGAAAGCCTGCTTTCGGCAACTCCGGGCATTTCCAGGGCCGAGGATTATGCAAAATATGGCTTTCGCTGCCAGGTCCAGGGAGAACCGGACCTTGATCCCTTCAAGGTTCTTGATCGCAGAACCACCCGATTCATGGGCAAGGGAGCCGCATGGAACTATATCGCCATGGAAGAGGCCATAAGAAATTCGGGACTGGAAGAAAAGGAATATCGCGCCAATCCACGTTGTGGAATCATCATGGGATCGGGGGGACCATCAACGGCGGAAGTCGTGCAGGCGGCCCAGATCACCGTCGAGCGCGGACCAAAGAAAATCGGGCCCACCGTGGTCCCCAAGGCCATGAGTTCTACCGCCAGCGCAACCCTTGCCACCCCCCTGGGTATCCACGGAATAAACTATTCCATTTCCTCGGCCTGCGCCACTTCCAAGCACTGCATCGGCAACGCCTACGAACAAATACAGATGGGCAAGCAGGACATAATATTTGCCGGGGGACACGAAGACCTGCACTGGACCATGTCAAACATCTTCGATGCCATGGGAGCCATGAGCTCAAAATACAACGAAACCCCCCAGACCGCCTCGCGGGCCTATGACAAGAACCGGGATGGCTTCGTAATTGCCGGCGGAGCCGGCGTCCTGGTACTGGAAGAACTGGAACATGCCAAGGCAAGAGGCGCAGACATCATTGCCGAAATAGTGGGCTACGGGGCAACCTCCGACGGGCTTGACATGGTCGCTCCATCCGGCGAAGGGGCAGTAAGATGCATGAAAATGGCCCTGGAAACGGTAGACATGCCGGTGGATTACATCAATCCCCACGCCACCTCGACCCCGGTTGGCGACATCAAGGAAATAGAAGCCATTCGCGAAGTGTTCGGCAACGAGGACAGGTGCCCGCCCCTTTCGGCCACAAAATCCCTTACCGGCCATTCCCTGGGTGCCACCGGGGTCTGGGAGTGCATTTTTTCACTCCTGATGATGCGGGAACGCTTCATTTGCAAGAGCGCCAATATTTTTGAGCTGGACCCGGATTTTGAAGACATGCCGATAGTTCGCGAACGAAAGGACGACGTGGAACTGGGGGTGGTGCTTTCCAATTCGTTCGGCTTTGGCGGCACCAACGCCACGCTGGTTTTCAAGCATCCCGACGCCTGAACTCAATCACGCCGGTATTTCATCTCGCTGAACCTGGCCGAGCGGCCATCATAAAGCAACAAGCGTCCGATCAGGGGTTGGCCGACCCCCGAAACTATCTTGATAACCTCCATGGCCATCAGGGTTCCGATGATGCCGGTGGTGGCGCCTATTATTCCGGCCTCCTCGCAGGCCGGCAGCTCCGAATCACCCACGGGATGCGGATAAAGACAGGAAAACCCGGGGAAAGGCCGGCCCTCATCATCCAGCAGGCTGTCTCTTATACACATCTC
>WFPQ01000020.1 GCA_015487515.1 Hyphomicrobiales bacterium
CCCGGAAACCATGGCCCAGACCCCCATCGATTCAATTTCCGGTTTCATCTCCCCATCTGCGGTCCTGTCGCCTTTGCAGCCATCCGGTCAATTGGCCATAGGGGCCGGGCTGCAGGATGCACAGGGTCAGAATGTGCAGGAGCAGGAAAATCATGAACGGGACATGCCGCCCCTGCCGCCCCGTTACGAGCGTTCCGGCCCTCCCCCCTTAAGGGCGGTGGCGGTTGGCGAGCCCGGTTACCGGCGCTTTGCCTCGGGCAAGGTGATAATTAGGCGTGGTGACAATTTGTGGACCATAGCCCGGCGTGTTTATGGAATGGGCCGGCGCTATGTGACAATCTATGAGGCCAATCGCGATCAGATTTCCGACCCCCACTGGATTTATCCGGGCCAGGTGTTCGACCTGCCCCTGGATTGATCCGTTTCGGACCTGGATTTTCAACTAACCATTTCTGCAGGAACCGGATTCCAAAGGGAGCCGGATTTTGAAAGCACCCGGCCTTTGTCTTTTGGATTTTTCAAAAACTGCCCTGACAGGAATTTTCCGGCAAATAAATTTCTCCCATTGCTTGCGCCCTTGTTGCAAACTGCTTATATCGTTACATGACGATGAAACGGGCGGATGCCTGTTGCGGTCGCCATGTTTCAAGCGGTGCTTGTGCGAGTGGTGCTTGTGCGGGTGGTATTTCGTGATCACTGCCTTGCAAGTGCCTTTTGACTGGGTATCTTCCGGATTTCACCGATCTGTCCGCCGGGGCGTTTTGAAAATTCCAAGGGGTTGCAATGCAGGACGAGGAACTGGCCAACATGATGCGTGCACTGGGGCATCCGGTGCGATTGAACATTTTGCGCATCATTGCGGCCCGCACCAGGGATTGCTGTTGTGCCGATGTCACCCAGTGCCTGCCCCTTGCCCAGTCCACCGTTTCCCAGCATATCAAGGTTCTTCTTGAGGCAGGTTTGATAGAAAGGCGGTCAAAGGGAACCAGAAACTGTTATGTGCTCATGCACGAAAAGATCCTGCTGTTCGAAAATTCCCTTGGCGGCCTGACCGGCAGCCTGCTTGAAACCGAATGATCATTTCCCTCCATTTTCAAAGGCATTTTTGTGGCCGATAGTAGATCCAGATACCAGAAAGCAAAAGTTTCGGCCGATGAAGGCTCGTTGCTTTCCACCATAGCTCACCTTTGGTCCTACATGTGGCCCAGGGACCGTTTTGATCTGAAACTCAAGGTCGTGCTGGCCATTGTTGCCCTCCTGGTGGCCAAGGTCGCCACCACCCTCGTGCCCTTTGCCTACAAGGCCGTGATCGATGCCCTTGGGGCCCAGGGGGCCGAGCCTGCCCTGCTGTTCGGGGTGGCAGTGCCGCTGGTTTTTGTTTTTGCCTATGGAATGGCCAATATTCTTGACGCCGGTTTTCAGCAGCTGCGCGATATTCTTTTTGCCGCGGTCGGCCAGCATGCGGTAAGAAGGCTGGCCTTTGAAACCTTTTCCCACCTGCACAGGCTTTCACTGCGGTTTCACCTGCAGCGCCGCATTGGCGGCCTGTCCCGGGTAATCGAGCGCGGCACCAAGGGTATAGAAACCATAGTGCGCTTTACCATGCTCAACACCGCCCCCGCCCTGGTCGAATTCATCGTGGTCGGCTCGATCTTTACTTTCATGTTCGGTTTTACCCTTCTGGCGGCGCTGATCCTGACCATCTGGTTCTACATATGGTTCACCATCCGTGCTTCCAACTGGCGCATTGGCATTCGCCGCCACATGAACGAAAGCGATGCCGATGCCAACTCCAAATCCATGGACAGCCTTTTGAATTACGAGACGGTGAAATATTTCGGCAACGAGGAAATGGAAGCCAGGCGTTTCGATGATTCCATGGCCCGGTATGAAAAGTCGGCCATAAGAATGTGGACTTCCCTGGGTTTCCTGAATTTTGGCCAGGGGGTGATTTTCTGGATCGGCATGACGGTCATCGGTCTTTATTCGGCCAGCGGGGTGCTTGCCGGCCGCTTCAGTGTCGGCGATTTCGTCTTGATAAACACTTTCATGATGCAGATATACCGCCCCCTCAATTTCATAGGTTTTGTCTATCGCGAAATCCGCCAGGGCCTGGCCGACATCGAGGAAATGTTCCTGCTGCTGGAGCAGGATCCCGAAATCACCGATGGCAAGGATGCAAGACCCCTTGCCATTTCCGGCCCCGTAATCAGGTTTGACAATGTCTCGTTCTATTATGACGCGGACCGCCCCATATTGAAGAATGTCAGCTTTGAGGTTCCGGCCGGAAAGACCATAGCGGTAGTGGGGCCATCGGGGGCCGGCAAGTCCACCATCTCCCGCCTGCTATACCGTTTTTATGACGTGGTGGAGGGCCGGGTCAGCATCGATGGCCAGGACGTGCGCGACATTACCCAGAAGTCCCTGCGGGCCGCCATTGGCATGGTGCCCCAGGATACGGTTCTTTTCAACGATACCATAGCCTACAATATCGGCTATGGCCGCCCCGGCGCCTCTGAGGAAGAAATAAAAAAGGCTGCCTCCATGGCCCAGATCAGCGAATTCATCAAGACCCTGCCCAAGGGATATCAGACCCCGGTCGGCGAAAGGGGGCTGAAACTTTCAGGCGGCGAGAAACAGCGGGTTGCCATTGCCAGGACCATCCTGAAATCCCCTCCCATTCTAATTCTTGACGAGGCCACTTCCGCCCTTGATACCCAGACCGAGCGTGACATCCAGTCGGCGCTGGATGCGGTGGCCCAGAACCGTACCACCCTGGTCATTGCCCATCGCCTGTCCACGGTCATCAATGCCGATGAGATCATCGTGCTGAAAAACGGCCAGATCGCCGAACGCGGCCGACACCGGGAACTGCTGGATAAGAACGGCCTTTATGCCCAGATGTGGCAGCGCCAGCTCGAGGCCAGCCAGGCCGAGGAGCAGTTGCGCCGCGTCACCGCCCGGGAGGACGGATTGCTTCACAGGCCTTAGATCAGGACCTATTCGGCCGCGTGCCGGGCTGCATCCGGCCCGCTGCTGCCCTTTTTGACGTCAGTCTTTCCGGCCCTTTCCGGCCTCTTGCCTTTTTGGTCTTTTGTTTCTGGTTTTTCTTCAGCCGCCGGTTCTTGCAGCGGTCCGGCCTGCCCGGATCCGGCAGCGCCGGCC
>WFPQ01000021.1 GCA_015487515.1 Hyphomicrobiales bacterium
GCCGAAAAAATCCTTGTCCGCTGGAAAAATGCCATGCTGGAAAGGGGGCTGGACTTCACGGAGGAAAACCGGGCCGAATATGAAGAATTCGGCCCCTGTTCCAAGATGCTTGCGGCCCTTGCCAACGATCTTAACATGTCCGGTGTTCTGGCCAACCTGCATCGCCACGGGGCAGGCAAGAGGTTGCACAATGCCCGCCGCCTGTTCGGTTCCCTGAGGCTTTTGGGCCTGGTTTCGTTCGGGGGAATGCAGCAATGGCAGCACAGGTCTGCGGTAGAGGAGGGTGTTTCTGCCGATCGGCTCGAAAAGATCGAAGGGGACATAGAAAGACGCCTTGAGGCCCTGGAGCAGAAGGACTGGGCCAGGGCCGATGAAATTCGCGACGAACTGGCACGACAGGGAATAAGGCTGACTGATTCAAGGGATCCCTCTACCGGCCGGCGCATCACCAGCTGGGAGCAGGAATCATGACTGAAAAACAACATATCCATCTGTTTGACACCACCCTCCGCGATGGGGCCCAGACCGTTGGTGTCGAATTTTCCCTCGAAGACAAGATCAGCGTGGCCAGGCTGATCGATAGGCTCGGGATCGATTACATCGAAGGGGGGTTCCCCGGCGCCAACCCCGTCGATAGCGAGTTCTTTGAAAGGAACCGCACCAAAAACGCCACCTTTACCGCCTTTGGCATGACCAAGAGGAGCGGCCGTTCTCTCGATAATGATCCCGGTCTCAAGGCATTGCTAAAGAGCGCCGCCCCGGCAGTCTGTTTCGTGGCCAAGGCCTGGGATCACCAGGTAAAACTCGCCCTTGGCATCGGGCTGGAAGAAAACCTTTTTTCCATTTCCCAAAGCGTAAAGGCTGCCATTGGGGCCGAAAAGCAGGTGCTTTTGGATTGCGAGCATTTTTTTGATGGTTTCAAGGCCAATCCATCCTATGCGCTGGATTGCGTTGCAGCGGCCCATGAGGCCGGGGCCCGCTGGGTCGTGCTTTGCGATACCAATGGCGGAACCCTGCCCGGCGAGATCAGGCGCATCGTTGAGGAGGTGACAAAAATCTGCCCCGGCGAAAATCTCGGCATCCATGCCCATGATGATACCGGCCAGGCGGTTGCCAATTCCCTGGCTGCCATCGAGGCAGGGGTGCGCCATGTTCAGGGTACCATAAACGGCATCGGCGAGCGATGCGGCAATGCCAATCTTGTCACCATAATTCCGACCCTCATGCTCAAGGAAGAATATTCAGGGCGCTTTGAAATTTCTCCCACCGAAGAAAATCTCGCGCTCCTGACCCATGTTTCCCGGGCCTTTGATGATCTGTTAAATCGGGCTCCGGACCGTCAGGCTCCCTATGTGGGCGCGGCGGCCTTTGCCACCAAGGCTGGAATTCACGCCTCGGCCCAGGCCAAGGATCCGGCCAGCTATGAGCATGTCCCCCCCCAGAGCGTGGGCAATCAGCGCGCCGTCATGGTTTCGCAGCAGGCGGGCAGGTCAAACCTGCTGATTGCCCTGAAACGCCACAATATCGAGGTTGAAAAGTCCGACCCCCGTCTGGACGGGTTGCTGCGGCAGGTCAAGGAGCGCGAGGCCAGGGGCTATTCCTATGACGGTGCTGATGCTTCCTTTGCCCTGCTGGCCAGGCGCTCGCTCGGCCTGCTGCCGCATTTTTTCGACGTGGAGAGCTTTCGCACCTCCATAGAGCGCCGCCACAATGCCAGGGGCGAGCTTGTCACCATGTCCGAGGCGGTGGTAAAGTTGCGCATAGACGGGGAGCTCAGAATGTCGGTGGCCGAGGGTAACGGCCCGGTCAATGCCCTTGACATGGCCCTGCGCAAGGATCTTGGCAAATATTCCGACCGGATTGCCGACCTGGAACTGGTGGATTTCAAGGTGCGCATTCTTGACGGGGGCACCGGGGCCGTGACCCGGGTGCTGATAGAAAGCCGGGACGCCAGCGGTGAAAGATGGTATACAACAGGCGTGTCTGCCAATATAATCGATGCCTCGTTCGAGGCCCTCCACGAGTCCATAACCTATAAATTGGTCAAGACCGCAAACTGAATCGGCATCGGGATTGGATATCCTGCTTGAATGAGGCGCGCCAGATACCAATTTTTTACGAGCAAGGCCCGTTTCGGGCCGTTGGAGAGTACTCTTGGCCCGCTCACGACTTGATCGCCCCCTGTTTCTGAGCATTGCCGCTGCGGCCTTTACGCTTGCGGCCATGGGGGCGATGCTCGTTGGTCCTTCCCTGGTTCAATGTTCGGCCAGGGAGGATGATACTGGCTCCTGCCTGCTCGAAGACATGAATGAAAGGCTGCCCCTGTCCGAGATTTTTCGGCCCGGGACAGAAAAAATCATTGGTGATATTCCGGCTGGCAGGGTAGCTGGCGATGAGGCGGCTGCCGATGAGGCGGCTGGCAGGGTAGCTGACGATGAATCGGAAAAGCCCGGTGATGCAGGGCCATATGAAGGCCAGTCCGGAACAGGGCCGGAAGTTGCCGGAGAATCCCCGATTACAGAATCCGTTATTGTCGAAGCGGAGGAAATTGCAGGGCAGGGAGCCGGCAAATCCGTCGTCCCTGGCAGGCAGGAACCCGTGCCAGTACCTGTAACCAGGGAACCTGCATTTGCAGAAGCCGCCCCGGATGAGACCGCTCCGGTTGAAACTGCCCCGGTGGAAACTGCCCCGGTGGAAACCGTGGCAAGTGAAGCCGCCCCGGATGAGATCAACCCGGCCACTCCCGTTGAGACTGTGCCCGTTGAGACTGCGCCCGTGGAGGCTCCTTCGCTCCAGGGCCTTCCGGATGAAGAGGGGCAGGAAGAGGGGCAGATTGTGCAAAATGTGGATTTAGGTATTTTGAACCCCTTGCATGAGACCGGCCCGGATACAGGCGGGCCCGGGCCGGATGGTGCACAACCGCCTAAGGAAACAGGGGGCGCGGATATTGTTCCCCCGGCAGCAATGATGCCGGACATTGCCCCTGTCCCCGGACCCGGAATGCAGCCCGGATTTGGCATCGGCCCTGAAAATGCTAACCCTGAAAATGCCGAATCCGAAGCCGGGGCTTTGGCAGGTACGGACCCGCAGGCCGGCATTGTCGAAATGCAATCCGGCGTTCCTTCCTCCGCGGAGCCCGAGGCGGCAGCAGGGGGGGCGCAAATCACGGAACCATGGCCCGTTGAGGCCGCGGCAGGCGAGCCGGAAACGGCCGCAACGAGCAGCCCTGAGACCGAAGCGCTCATGGCCGGGCCTTCGTCCCCTGAAACGGCCACACCCGAAATGGTTGGTACCGAAGGGGTTACACCCGAAACGGCCGGGTTTGAGGAAACATTGCCCCCTGGTGCGGTTTTGAGCCAGGAGGTGCCGGGGACTTCCTCCCCTCCGCCCCGGTCGTCTTCTTTGTCCCCGTCTTCCCTGGCGGACCCATTGCCATCGTCCCTGATGCCTCTGCTGGCATTGCCCGGTATCGAGGCGGTGGAAATCGACGGGGAACTCAACCTGGTTGCCGGTTCTGGCCCGGATGGTTTTGTCATCCGCCTGTTCGTGGACGGGGAATTTGTTGCAAGCTCCCCCATTGCGGGCGGCCGCTGGCTTGTCGAGGCTACAGGCGTTCTTGGTCCCGAGACGAGGCGCATTCGTGCCGACCTGTTTGCTCCCGGTTCCGATCAGTTGCTGGCC
>WFPQ01000022.1 GCA_015487515.1 Hyphomicrobiales bacterium
ACATGCCCCTGGGCCTCGCGGGCTTCTATTGCCGAAACGAAATCATCATAGACGTCTTTTTCCAAAAGGTTCTTAAGGGTTGCCCTGTCCCCCTGGGCAAAGGCGGTGACGATCATCTCGTAAGCGGCACCGGCACCATCAAGAAAGCTCTTCGGGGTAAAATTGCCGTCGGCCTCGGCTATTTCCGTCAGGGCCTTGCGCAGAGCGGAATTGTCACCGGCAAATCTTTCCAGTTCAGCCTCAAACTTTCTCTGGGCCCGTTCAAGCTCTTCCTTTTGCAAAATCTGAGCCTGATCCGGATGCAGGGGAACAACCACATCCTCCTTGCCTGCCGGTTTTGCAGGAGGACGCAGGCGATGATGTTTGGGCGGACGCTCGTTGCCGGTCCTGGTTCCGAGCACGGAACGCAGGCGCATCAATATGAAAATTGCAACACCAATGATAACCAGGGTCGGAATATCGAAAAACTCAGCCATAAAAATCTCAATGTTTGCGGCAGAACCGCAGGTTGCGACAAATTCTCCCGTTCGCCATTGCTAATGGTCGCATATGGCGAACGCAAGTCCTATATATAGTCAAGTGGCGGCCAAAACCAGTTCATACTGCATCAATTTTATTGGCAATGGCAGCAAAATCGCGTTTACGGCAACAAACAGGAACATCTTTATGGGCAGGATATTGTTTTTTACCTTTCTGGCAGTGCCAATTCTGGAAATCGGCATATTCATCGTGCTGGGCGGAGCCATCGGCCTGTGGCCCACCCTGGCCGGAGTAGTGGTAACCGCCCTGATCGGATCCTACCTGATAAAGGTTCAGGGACTGTCCCTGCTGGGAGAAATACAGGGGATGATGAGAGCAGGAGAACTGCCGGCCCGGCAGATTGCCCACGGGGTAATGCTGGCCGTTGCCGGAGCACTGTTGCTTACCCCGGGTTATCTTACCGACAGTTGCGGGTTCTTGTTGCTGATGCCGGCGGTAAGGGACCGGGTGTATGAAATGATCCGGCGCAGGGTCAGCGTTCGGGCCGGCTTCAGCCCCGGACCGGGAGCAGAATTCAAGGGAGGTTTTGCAACAGGCAATTACGGAGACAGGGGACCAGAAGACGAGGAAGAAACCATCGAACTGGATCGCAATAACTGGCGCTGAGCCCGGACAGGGATTTTGGCGCATGGGACGGGGCAGGGGTTACTATTGCGGATTGGTTGCGGAAAATAAGGATTTGCATCCTTGCGTTTTGCTTGTCCAATTTGTGCAAAGGTGCTAGCCAGCAATTACGAGTTCAACTTCTAGCAGGAATTTCCCTATGGCTGATGAAAACAAACCCGCCCCGGCGGGCGCACAGAACCCTGATCCTTCCACTCTTCCATCATTAAACATCGTGGGGCAATATATCAGGGACCTGAGTTTTGAAAATCCCGATGCTCCGGCATCCATAATGGGAGCGGCCACTTCTCCGGTCTTTAACGTGGGCATAAATGTGGCCGTAAAAAAACAGACCGACGAAGTTTATGCCGTAGAGCTCACCCTCAATGCCAAGGCCGAGCGGGAAAACAAGGTCCTGTTCAACGTGGAACTGATTTATGGAGGCCTGTTCAAAATCCTGAACGTGCCCGAAAACCAGATGGCTCCGGCCCTGATGATAGAATGTCCACGGCTGATCTTTCCGTTTGCAAGACAGGTTCTGGCCAATGTCACCCAGGCCGGGGGCTTTCCGCCCCTGTTGATGGAACCGGTGGATTTTGCGGGAATTTACCGCCAGAATCTGGCCCGGATGGCAGAAGCAGCCAAGGGAGCAGGCGGAGACGAAAAAACCGAAAAAAAAGATGGCGACGAAAAGGGCAAGACAAAAAATTCCGGCCAGGGCAAGACGGTAAACTAGCACGAGCCCGGTTTTCTATGATAATCAAGAATCCGAACGGTTGGTCTGGAAAAATTTGCGCCTGAAAATCATTTTAGGGGCCAGGCGAATCCTGTAAATCCTGGCAAGGTTGTTCACAAGGGACGGGCCCGGCCAGGCCCGTCCCTTTTTGCAAGGAATATTGACAGAGCCGGGCTGAATTCAAAAAGCGGCTCCTTAAAGGCCCTAACTATTTGAATATCTGTTCCAGATCGGCTGCTTGCCCAGGCTCTGCAACAGCCGGGCATGGCCAGACTGCTGCTGTTTCGTCAAGGGTGGGGCCGGATTTTTTCTTGGGGCATAGGTCTTTTTTTCGATCACCTGCTGGTCGGCGGGCTGGCTATCTGAAAGGCCAAGGGCCATGGCCACCTGGCGGCCACCTATAAGTTCAAGGTAAACTTCGGCCAGGATCTGACTGTCCAGAAGCGCCCCGTGCAGGGTGCGGCGGGAATTGTCTATGCCATAATGCTTGCAAAGGGCATCAAGCCCGACCCGGGCCCCGGGATGTTTCTGACGGGCCAGTTCCACCGTATCGATGACAGGATTTTTCAGGGGTGGGAAATTTATGGCCGCCAGTTCGGCATTCAAAAAGCCCAGGTCAAAGGGGGCATTGTGAATTATCAGGGTCGAATCCTGAAGAAAAGCCAGGAACTCTTCTCTTATGGCGGCAAAAAGCGGCTTGTCGGACAGGAACTGTTCGGAAAGACCATGAACCTTGTAGGCCGCCTCGGGCATGTCCCTGTCAGGGTTTATATAGGTATGAAAATGGCTGCCGGTGGGTACATGATTGAACAATTCAACACAGCCGATCTCAACAATCCTGTCCCCCCCCAGGGGATCAAGGCCCGTGGTTTCCGTATCAAGAACTATTTCACGGGTCATGAGTCTTTGCAATTCATGGGTCAAAAATCCAAAGCAAGGCAATCCAAGGCAGGATGGTTGCAGGAATTGTGCAATATTTGAACGGGGAATACAGTTGCAATATGCGGGCTATTGCAGCTTTCCAACAATATTTTCCACCTGGCGCCGGGTCCGGGACAGGCTGCCATCGGTATCTATTATAAAATCGGCAAGCTTGATGCCATGGCGGGGATCAAGCTGACGGGCCAGGATGACGTTCAGCTTTTCCTCATTCATGCCGGGGCGCAAAAGGGCCCGTTGCCTCTGCTTTTGCGCAGAACAGGAAGTTATGGCGATGGCATCAAAGTTGTAGTCGTTTTTTCCCTCAAACAGGAGGGGAATATCTGCAACTGCCAGTTTCGCCTGCTGACGGGCGGCCTGCTCAAGAAAAACCAAATAGCGGGAATGAACAAGGGGATGAATCAGTTCTTCAAGCTCGTGCAGGCGGGAAGGGTCGGAAACCAGGAACCGGGCAAGGGACTGCCTGTCAACCCGGCCATTGATTATGGCGGGGGGGTAAAAGCTGCCCACAAGGGGAACGGCCTCGGCCTCATAGAGGTCATGGACCTGTTCATCGGCTGAAAATATTGCACAGCCAAGACTTGCAAACATGTCAAGAACGGTGCTCTTTCCAGTGGCGATGGAGCCTGTCAGGCCAAGGGTTTTCATTTATCTGGAGTTTTCATCTATCTGAATTTTCTTGGATTTGCAGACACTCCTTATCGTTATGACATGCCTGCCTGTGATATTATTGCATCTGGTCGATAACAAGCTGACGCAGGCCGGCATCGATGACCGGTTTCATGCCAAACCAGCGCTGAAAGCCGGGGGCAGCCTGGTGCAGCAGCATTCCAAGACCATCTATGGTTTTAAGGCCATTTTTGCTGGCCGAGTGGAGAAGAGGGGTCTGAAGGGGATTATAGACTATGTCGTGAACAAGGGCATGGCCGGGCAAAAGAGCAGGGTCAATTTCCCTAAAGGCGGTATTGTCAAGACCAACGGAGCTGGTATTGACCAGCAGGGTGGTGGCCGGTGCATGGGCGGCAAAATCAAAAAGGGAGCCGGCAGAAAGACTGCTCCTGAAAATGGCGGAAGAATTGTTCAGGGCGGAAAACCTTTCAGCCAATTGCCCGGCCTTGCCGGGGGTTCTGTTAAGAATGATTATCTTTTGAGCCCTGCGTTCCATCAATGCAAGGATTATGGCCCTTGCGGCTCCTCCCGCTCCCAGAATGACAACCTGGTCCAGTTGATCATCCCAGCCCGGGGCCTGTTGATCAAGGTTGGCAAGAAATCCATAACCATCGGTATTGTCGCCAAGAATCAAATCCTTTTCCCGGTAAATGGTGTTTATGGCACCAAGAGTCAGGGCGGTGGAAGTCAGTCTGTCACAAAGCTGACTGGCCATCTGCTTGTGGGGTATGGTCACATTTCCACCAACATATTTTCCAAGCCTCAGCTCCTCAAAGAAACCATCCAATTTATCAATACTTACATCGATTGCCTGGTAAGAAGCCGAAATATGGTTTTGTTCGAGCCAGTGATTATGAATCAGGGGAGATCTGGAATGGGAAATGGGATGACCGATGACAAAAGCTTTATTATTCATTTCTCAAATTTCTGCAGGCATTGAATTCTGGGAGATGGTCCCTGGTGACAAGCTTGTGAAAACGAACTGATTATGGG
>WFPQ01000023.1 GCA_015487515.1 Hyphomicrobiales bacterium
CCAGATCCTTGTTCATTGATGGGGGACTTCATGTCGGCATTGCCATTTACAAAAGGTCTGAACACACCGGCCAGGATATTCAGCTATGCCATTGCGCTGTTTCTTGTCATGGTTTTCATCACCTCTGCCCTCTCCCAGGTCCGGGGCCCCGGCGCCCGCATCAAGGACATAGTCGATATCGAGGGAGTGCGCGAAAACCAGTTGATAGGTTACGGCCTGGTCGTCGGCCTCAACGGAACCGGGGACAGCCTCAACAACTCTCCCTTTACCCGCCAGTCCCTGCAGGCGATGCTCGAACGCCTCGGGGTCAACACCCGTGGCGAAACCATAAGAACCGCCAACATCGCCGCCGTCATGGTAACGGCCAACCTGCCTGCCTTTGCCGCCCAGGGCTCACGCATCGATGTCAACGTGGCCGCCCTTGGCGATGCCAGCAGCCTGCAGGGCGGCACCTTGCTGGTCACTCCCCTGCTCGGAGCCGACGGCGAGGTCTATGCCATTTCCCAGGGCTCTGTCGTCATCAACGGTTTCCAGGCTGCGGGCGAAGGGGCTTCCATAATCTCCGGGGTTCCCACCACGGGCAGAATTTCGGCCGGGGCCCTGGTCGAGCGCGAGGTGCCCTTTGACCTTGGAGCCCAGCGCAGCCTGCGCCTTGCCCTGCGCAATCCCGATTTCACCACGACCCGGCGCCTGGCCCTCTCCATCAATGACTTTATCGGAGCCCCGGTTGCGACCCCGGAAAATTCCAGCACCATCCGCCTGACCCTCCCCCGGAACTTCAACGGCAATATAGTTGATCTGATTACCGACATAGAACAGCTGGTCATCAAGACCGACCAGCCGGCAAAGATAGTCATAGACGAAAATTCCGGCATCATAGTCATGGGCGCCAATGTCAGGGTTTCAACGGTTGCCGTCGCCCAGAGCAACCTGACGGTCACCATTGCCGAATCCCCGGAAATCTCCCAGCCCAATCCGCTCTCCCCGGGCCAGACCGCCGCGGTTCCAAGAACCGAACTCAGCGTGGATATTGCCAACTCCAACCTGGCCCTGGTTCCCGGAACCGTGACCCTTGCCCAGCTTGTCGAGGGGCTGAATGCCCTGGGGATCGGGCCAAGGGACATGATTGCAATCCTTCAGGCCATCAAGGCCACCGGCGCCCTGCAGGCAGAAATAGAGGTAATGTAGATGGAAGCCCTTGCAACCAGCTTTTCACCGGGTTCGCTCAGCGCCCCCGACAACATGCAGACCATGCGCCAGAAGGCCGAGGAACTGGAAGCGGTATTTCTAAATACCCTGGTTTCGGAAATGTTTGCCTCGATTGCCTCCGAAGGAGAATTTGGCGGCGGCTATGCCGAGGAAACCTGGCGCGGCATGCAATCCGAACAATATGCCGCCTCCATGGCCAGGTCCGGCGGCATCGGCATTGCCGACGAAATGATGCGCTCGATGCTGGCCATACAGGAAAACACCATGGCGCCCCAGGACACCAATTACAATCAGGGAAACAACTCATGACCCCCAACCAGCAAGACCTTGATCCGGTAACCGCCGGCGCCCGCATAGAAAACCAGCGCAGCATGGATGCAGCGACCCTCTGCCGGACCACGAGTTCGGCCCTTCAGAACCTGGCCAACATAATGAATCACGAAACCACCCTGCTCCGGGAGGGGCAGTA
Source organism: Hyphomicrobiales bacterium (assembly GCA_015487515.1). Classification (GTDB taxonomy): domain Bacteria; phylum Pseudomonadota; class Alphaproteobacteria; order Rhizobiales; family Devosiaceae; genus DROE01. The sequence goes on from WFPQ01000023.1 coordinate 1,679, forward strand.
TGAACAAGCCTCCCGGCTCAGCGAGCAAAAGGCCAGGATTGCCCAGGAATATGTGGGCCTGGCCCGGGTCGTGCAGCACCAGTCATCCCGCATCAGCGAACAGGCCCCCCGGGAATTGCAGCTCTTGCAGGCCGAACACGAGAAACTGGCCACCCAGATGGCCGAGAACCTGCGGGTTCTTGCCACCGCCAGGACCGTTACCCAGAACCTGCTCAGCGATGTTGCCGCCAGCATGGAACAGGCCGAGGCCCCAAGGACCTACGGAGAATCTGGCCAGTTCCGGAACACCGGCACCACCAGCCAGGGGCACGGACTCTCCGTAAACCGCTCCACCTGAAACAGGCCGGCTGGCCTTGAACC
>WFPQ01000024.1 GCA_015487515.1 Hyphomicrobiales bacterium
GGCCTGGCCACCGACGGGGGACTTTACCTGCCCGGTTCCTGGCCTCGTCTGGAAAGGGAGCAGATAGCCGGATTTGCCAACCGGCCCTATGGTGAGGTTGCCCTTGAGGTCATTGCCCCCTTTGTCGGCGGCCAGATTGAGAATTCCCGGCTGGCCGTCATGCTCGATGAGGCCTATGCTTCTTTTTCCCATCCAAGTGTTGCTCCCATAATCGAACTTGAGCCGGGGCATTTTGTCCTTGAACTTTTTCATGGCCCCACCCTGGCATTCAAGGACATAGCCATGCAGTTGCTGGCCCGGATCATGGATCACATACTGGCCCAAAGGGGACAGAGGGCCACCATAGTCGGCGCCACTTCCGGCGATACGGGTTCGGCCGCGATCGAAGCCTTTCGCAATCGTTCCAATATCGACATATTCATTCTTCATCCCCATGGCCGGGTTTCCCAGGTGCAGCGCCGGCAGATGACCAGTGTCCTTGATGACAATGTTCACAATATTGCCCTTGAGGGCTCATTTGATGATTGCCAGAAAATCGTCAAGGACCTGTTCCTGGACGAAGATTTTCGCAAGGAACTCAACCTTAGCGGTGTCAATTCCATAAACTGGGGCAGGATAGTTGCCCAGATAGTTTATTATTTTACTTCCGCGGTTGCCCTTGGCGCCCCTTTTCGTTCAGTTGATTTTACGGTTCCCACCGGAAACTTTGGTGATGTTTTTGCTGGTTATGCTGCAAAAAGAATGGGGCTTGACATTGGCAGGCTGGTGATTGCCACCAACAGCAATGACATATTGCGCCGTGCCCTGACCACTGGCACCTACGAGATTTCCGGGGTTCGCCCCACCTTGAGTCCTTCCATGGATATCCAGGTATCTTCCAATTTCGAGCGGCTGCTGTTCGAGGCCGGCAACAGGGATTCGGCCCGGCTGCGTTCCCAGATGAACAGTCTTTCCCAGTCTGGCAGCTTTGATATTGACCAGGATACCCTTGCCCGTATTGTCAGCAGTTTTGAAGTTGGCAGCAGCAATGAGGAGGAAACTGTCCGGGCCATCCGTTCTGCTCATGCCCGTTCCGGCTATCTTCCCGATCCTCACACCGGGGTCGGGCTGCACGTGGCCAGAAAATTCCTTTCCGGCTCCAGCCCTATGATTACCCTGGCAACGGCCCATCCGGCAAAGTTTCCCGATGCTCTGGAATCTGCCACCGGTATCCTGCCCCAGTTGCCGCCGGGGCTTGAAGACATTCACGACAGGACGGAAAAATATGAGGTCCTGCCCAACGATCCGCAACTGATTCAAAAATACATACGCCGGCATGTGTCTGCGTGAAGGAGAATGACTTGAGCGTATCCAGCACAAAATTGGAAAACGGCATGACCGTTTTGTCCCACCACATGCCCCATCTGGAAAGTGCATCCCTCGGGGTATGGGTAAAGGCGGGTTCCCGCTGGGAAAGGCCCGAAGAGAACGGCATTTCCCATCTTTTGGAGCATATGGCATTCAAGGGTACCAAGACCAGGTCGTCCCGACAGGTTGTCGAGGAGATCGAGCGGGTGGGTGGTGAACTGAACGCGGCCACTTCCATTGAACATACGGGATATTTTGCCCGCATCCTGAAGGATGATGTTCCCCTTGCAACCGATATTCTGTCGGACATATTGTGCAACTCGGTTTTCAGCCCCGAGGAACTGGCCCGGGAGCAGCACGTAATCGAACAGGAAATCGGTGCTTCCCTTGATGACCCCCATGACCAGGTTTTTGATCTTTTTCAAAGGGCTGTCTTTCCGGATCAGGCCATAGGCCGGCCCATATTGGGTACGGTCAAATCCGTCAAGAGCTTTGGACCCGAACAGATACGCGCCTATATGGACAGGAACTATGTGGGCAATCGCATGGTGGTTTGCGCCGCCGGCAATGTGGATCACGGCCGGCTGGTTGAAATGATTTCGGAGCGTTTCATCCACCTGAAGGCCGAAGGGGATACGAAGCCTGTTGCCGCCCGCTATATTGGCGGTGACATGCGCAAGCATTCAGACCAGGAACAGGCCCAGGTCATACTTGGCATCGAAGGCAGGCCCTATAATTCCGATGGTTTTTATGCTTCCCAGATTCTGGCATCGATACTTGGCGGGGGGATGAGTTCACGCCTTTTTCAGCAGGTTCGCGAAAGGCGCGGCCTTTGTTATTCAATTTATGCCTTTAACTGGGCCTTTGCCGATAGCGGTGTATTTGGAGTTTCCGCTTCCACCGGCGAAGAGGACGTGGCCGAACTGGTTCGGGTCATTCTCGATGAAATGCTCCAGGCGGTCAAAGACATAGATGATGACGAAGTCTTAAGAGTGCGCAACCAGATCCGGGCCGGGCTTTTGATGTCCCTTGAAAGCCCCGCCAGCCGGGCCGGGCAACTGGCCCGTCAGCAGATCTTGTGGGGCCGCCCCATCGAAATGAAGGAAACCATAGAAAGGATCAACAGGATCGATGCCGAACGGGTCAGGGAAATTGCTTCCCGGTTGTTCAGTTCCAAAAATCTCTCCCTTGCTGCAAACGGGCCCATTTCGAAGTTGCCATCTCTGGAAGAGTTGTCGGATCGTTTCAACGTATGATGCTTGTTTTCAACTTTTAGGCTCGGGTGGATGATTTGTGGCCTGTAAAAAAAATGCCGGTGCTGGAGCAGGATGGCCTTCGCCTTCGCCTGCCAAGGCGTTCCGATTTCAGGGCCTGGCAAAATATTCGCTCTGCCAGCCGCTCCTTTCTGACCCCGGTCGAACCCAGGTGGCATGAATATGAGCTTACCCGTGCTTCATTTTCAAGGCGGGTCAGGCTCGGGGTCGGGCGGGCTGCTGCCAGAACCGAGTTTTCATTTTTGATTTTTGTTCTCAGCGACGCTCAGTTGCGCCAGAAGGAAGTCCTTGTCGGGGGTATCACCCTTTCAAACATCCGTTATGGTGCGGCCTGTCATTGCAATATTGGCTACTGGCTTGGTCATGCTCATGTCAGCAAGGGCCATATGAACAGGGCCCTTTCCCTGGTTCTGCCCTTTGCATTTTATGATCTTGGATTGCGGCGAATTCACGCAGCCTGCCTGCCAGAAAACCATCGTTCGAAAAACGTGTTGGTGAAAAATGGTTTCGAGGAAGAGGGCTTTGCCCGCAAATACCTGCAAATAGACGGAGAATTTCGCGATCATCTGTTGTTTGGCCTTACCAGGGACCGGTTTGTCTCGATCAAAGGCGATTCAGCCAAAAGCTTGTAGATGAGGCAATTCCCCGTTACCAAGGGCAGGATTGCAAATGTAAAATGGGACTGGCCGGCACAAATGCGTTTCCTTTCAGCTCTGGCGATATATGTCTTGCTTGTTTTCGGCTCCCTTGTGCCTGCCACTGCCTTCGAAGTGATTGCGGTTCCCTCCGATGTCAATGCAATCAACCTTGGTGATGCGGTTGACATAGTTCCCGGTACCGATGGGCGGGTCCGTTTCAGCACTGCGGCCGGGGCCGATGGCATAGTGCGGCGCATCGAGGTCCTGGCAACGACCGAGGGAACCAATCCCAACTGGGCCCTTTTTGCCCTGTCAAATCCCTCCGATGTCCAGATAACCAGGCTTTTGGTAGCGCCGTTTTTCCGCATGCCCGGTTCCGGTCTGTTCACCCCCGACCTGGGCAATCCCAGGATTTCGGCCCTTACTCCCAGCGGTGGCCTCAGGCCCGAGCGCCAGAACGACCAGGAAGCCGATGTCTTTGAAATAGTGCTCGATCCCGGTGCCACCGTTACCTTTGCCGCAGAACTGGCAAGTGGCGAACTTCCCGAATTTTACATATGGAAACCCGATGCCTACAGGGATTATATAAGTTCCTTCACCCTGTTCCGCGGTACGGTTTTGGGCATTTCCGGCCTGGCGGCGGTTTTTCTGACCATAATGTTCGTGGTCAAGGGCAGGGGGGTGTTTCCGGCCACGGCAGCCTTTTCCTGGGCCGTACTGATTTACCTTCTGGTTGATTTTGGTGTTCTGGGCCCGCTGCTTGGTGTTGATAACAGTTCGATTCAACCCTACAGGGCAGCGGCAGAAGCTGGTATTGCCACAACGCTTTTCGGATTTTTGTTCATTTATCTGAACCTTCATCGCTGGCATTTGCGTTTTTTGCATCTGGCCCTGGCGCTGTCGGCAATAATGCTGGCACTGATTGCATTTTCCTTCCTGCAGCCTTCCATTGCTGCAACCGTTGCCCGTTCCGTTCTGGTGATTCTCGGTCTGCTTGGATTCGTTTTGATAATTCTTCTGGCAATTCGTGGGTATGACCGGGCGGTCATGCTGGTTCCCACGTGGATAATCTATTTTGCCTGGCTGATCTATGGCTGGATGGTGCTGAGCGGGCAGATTTCCAATGACATTGCCCAGTCTGCGGTTGCCGGGGGCCTGGTTCTCATGGTCATGCTCATGGGTTTTACCACCGTTCAGCACGCCTTTGCCGAAGGTCAGGTTTCCCTTGGTTCCCTTTCCGAGACCGAGCGCCGGGCTCTGGCCCTGACCGGCAGTGGGGATTTTGTCTTTGACTGGAACATAGACCGCGACCGGGTCAGCGTATCCTCCGAGATTTACCCAAGACTTGGTATCAGGGATGGGGAGTTGCGCGGTTCGATAAAACTCTGGCTTGACCGGGTTCACGTCCAGGATCGTGACCGGTTCAGAACTGCCCTTGATACATTGGTGGAATTGCAGCGTGGCAAGGCTAATCTCGATGTTCGTTTTGCGGCCCATGATGGGGCATACAGGGTGTTCAGAATGCGGGTGAAGCCGGTTATTGGCGGTTCAGGCGCGGTTTCCCGCATCGTTGGCACCCTGCAGGATGTATCGGCGGACAGGGCCTCACGCGAACGCCTGATGCATGATTGCGTTCATGACAGTCTGACCGGTCTGCCCAACAGGCAATTGCTGATAGACCGGCTTGAAAGGGCCCTTGTCAGGTCCCGTGAAGCAGGAGGCATAAAACCTGCGGTTCTGGTCATAAACCTGGACGAGTTTTCGCTTCTTGACGAACGTATCGGTCAGTCTGCGGCCGATTCCGTCTTGCTTGCGGTTTCCAGGCGGCTGTCAAGGGTTGTAAAGCCCATGGATACCCTGGCCCGCATGTCCGGTGATCAGTTTGCCCTGGTTCTTACTTCCAATGACAGCGCTGCCAAGATCGCCGAACTTGCCGAAACCATGCGCCGCAGTCTTCGCACTCCCTTTAATTTTGGCAACCAGGATGTAATTCTTACCGCTTCCATTGGCATAACCATATTCGACAACGGCCCGGCCACGGCCGAAGATGTGTTGCAGGATGCGGAATTGGCCATGTATTATGCCAAGCGCCTTGGGGGAGACAGGATAGAGGCCTATCGTGCTTCGGCCCGTTCCATTTCGGCCTATTCCCAGGCATCGGAAAAGGATCTTGAGCGGGGCCTGAACGAGGGCGAGTTTCAGGTCAGTTATCAACCGATCTATAATATTCAGACCGGCCGTATTGCCGGTGCCGAAGCCCTGATGCGCTGGAATCATCCTTCAAAGGGCATCATCATGCCGGCCGAATTCGTTCCCCTTGCCGAGCGTATCGGACTGATAGAAAAGCTTGGCCGCCTGGCCCTGCGCCAGGCGGCAAACCTGACCGCAGATCTGATAAATACCCTTGACCTGGAAGATGACTTTTTTGTTTCCATAAATCTTTCCACGCCCCAGATTGCAAACCATTCCCTGCTCAATGATCTGCGCACCATGATTCTGGAAAATCCGCAACTGGCCCGTCACATCAAGCTGGAGGTGACGGAAAGCCAGGTCATGGTCAATCCCGAGCAGTCAGCTTATGTTCTGGATGCTCTTAAGGATCTTGGCCTGGGCCTTGCTCTGGATGATTTTGGAACCGGCCATTCTTCCTTGTCGTATCTGCACATGTTTCCGTTTGATACGGTAAAAATTCCTGCCCAGTTTGTGCAGATGAGCGAAAACGGGGGCATTTCCCATACCCAGGTACCGATAATGCGGGCAATAATCTCCATGGCCAGCGAGATTGGTCTCAGAGTCGTGGCCGAAGGGGTGGAAAACACTCGGGAGTTAAAGAGGTTGCGCGAGCTGAATTGCCACATGGCCCAGGGATTCTTGTTTGATCCGGCCATGCCGGGATCCGACATGCAGAAAAAACTTGCAGCCCAATATGCGAAATGATGCTGCCGGACGGTTTTCGCGCCGGTCTGCTGTCCTGATTTGATCGGTATGGTTTCATGCCCGGCTTCCGAATGCGCTCAGGTTTGCCCGATTTATTCCCAGTAGTTTCAAGGCAAAATCATAGCGTTTTCCAAAATCGGCATCAAAAAGAAGTTCATCGCTGAATGGTACCGTCAGCCAGGTATTATTGGCCAGTTCATCTTCGAGTTGTCCCGGTTGCCAGCCGCAGTAGCCAAGGGCGAACATGGCTCGCCCCGGGTCCGGCATTTTTGCAATGGCCCGCAATGTATCCATGCTGGCTGAAAGAAATATATTGTTGGTTACGTGGAAGGAAATGCCTTCTGCCTCTTCACCCAGTTCGTGTAACAGGAACCCCCTGTTGGTTTGTACCGGCCCGCCTTTCAACACGGGCCGGCTGGCCATGCCTCTGGGAGTTCGTCCCTGTATCTTGTCTGTTCCTGCCGGATCCGGTGAAATCGATGAGGTCAAATCCTCATAGATATCGGCGAACCTTATCCTTGGAATTTTTTCGTTTATTGCAATTGCCATGGCTCCATCCCGGTTGTGCTCGACCACGAACAGCACGCTTTCCGTAAAGCGTTTGTCGTCGATCATGGGCATCGCTACCAGGAACTGCCCCTGCAGGCTTTTCATTTCGCCGTGCAACATTCTGCTTTCCAAGTTTTTAGGCCTGTTTTGCCGTTGTTCCGTCCATTGTTTTGTTCCTGCAATTGGCCCTTGTTAAGTACAATGGTTTTGACTAGTTAATCACATGCATTCATAATATGTCGCACTTGTCCGTTCTTGATCTTTCAATAAACTGCGCTAGGCTTCATCTATGCGCCTGTTACTGATATTTCTGTCGCTCCTGATTTTTGCACCATCTGCAATAGCCAGCAAGACCCCCTGGCAGGAAGTAACCGCTGATGCGACCCTGCGCATGCTGTTTTCCGATGTTCTTTCCGATGACAGCAGGACCATGGCCGCCCTGGAAATTGCAATGCCCCAGTCCTCTAACACCTATTGGCGTGTGCCGGGCGAGGCCGGGATTCCCCTTTTGATTGATGGATCTGCCTCAAGGGATATTGGCCGTATAGTTCCCCTTTGGCCCATTCCGCGGCGGGAAATCCTTTATGGCTATGTGGATTATATTTACCGGGGAAACCTGATCCTGCCCATGGAGATCGAGATTACCGGTCCCGATCCAAGGCTCGACCTGCAAATGATGATGGGAATCTGTTCCGATGTTTGTGTTCCGGTCAGGGTCGGGATATCCCGTGAGCTTGATTTCAGTGAGCCGGATGAATCTTCCAGGGCGCTTATCGACAGGGGCCTTTTGAATATCCCGGTTCCCTGGGATATGGGAGAAAATCCCATAGGTTCGGTTACATTTGATGAGACCGCCGACAAGCTCTTTGTCCAGATCAGGGATCCCGCTATTGATGTTTCCAGCATGATCATAACGATCGGCAATGAAATGACGGTTTTTGCTCCGCCTCAAAAAAGCCTGATAGAAGGCGTATACGTGTTTGAAAAATTGGGGGGCGGCAGATCGGAACATTGGCGCGGCCAGGAAGTGTCGGTGATTTTCATGTCCCCCGGGGGGCCTTATGAAATAAGTCAGTTACTTGAGTTTTCTGATTAATTGACTAAACATCTGGTTCTGGTTACTGCCGTTTTGGGTGTTCGCGGTCATGTTTGAGTTGTTTAATGATTAAATCAGGTGATGAAATACCCGACATTCCCATCTGGCTTGCCAACGGGGACCTTGCAGGTGAAACAAGTTCTTCCAGCCTGTTCGGGGATGGCAGGAGCATATTGGTCACTTTGCCCGGAGCCTTCACCCCGACCTGCCATAACAACCATCTGCCCGGTTTCATAAAGAATGCCCCGTCATTTAGGGATCTCGGCATCAGCAGGATTGCCTGTGCCTGTGTAAACGACAGATATGTCATGCGGGCCTGGGCCGAACAGCTTGGTGACACCGGAGAAATTGATTTCTTGTCTGATTTTGATGCCAGCTTTGCCCGGTCCCTCGGCCTGGACCGTGATTTTTCTGCTTCCGGTCTTGGTGTTCGTTTCATTCGTTGTGCAATGATAATCGTTGACGGAGTAGTGCAGGATCTGTTCCTGGATGAAGTCCGCGGACGGGTTGCAGGTACTGGTGCTGCGCATGTTCTTGGGGTACTTAGGTCCGGTTCACCCTCTTCATCACTGGCCAAAGAAATTTGCGAAGTTTAAGGAATTTTGAATAGATGATAACAGGCAGCTTTTTCGGCTTTGCAAAGAAGTTCGCGCTCCCAACTGCGATATTGATGACCATTTCCGCCTGCAGCATAGGCTCTTTTGGTGGTGGTGCAGATACGGCCACCTCTCCGCTTGCCCAGACTTCACCGGATCCGACCCAGATTTCCCAGGTGCAATCATCGGCACTGCCTGCCATTGCCACCGTTTGCCCGCCCATCAAGGTCAGGCAGGGGGGAGAGGCTATTTTTTCATACCAGCCCAACAGGATCGGAGATGCCAGCGCCCTCAATTACCAGGCTGTCATTGATGGTCAGTCCCGCAATTGCGTGGTTTCAAATGGTCTGATCACGGTAAATATCGGGGTGGTGGGACGCATGCTCCTGGGACCCAACAGCACCAGCAAGTCCCTGGAGTTGCCATTGCGCTTTGCAGTCGAGAGGAATGAAATCGCCGTGTTTTCCCAGCTCTACAAGGTTCCCGTTTCCGTTTCCCCTCCCGACCGGTCGACAGAATTCGTAAAGGTTGTCGAAAATGTTGCAATTCCCTATCTCGGCGGCGAGGAAATCGTCATCTGGGTTGGCTTTGATCCAAGAAGCTGACTTTTTAATGGCTGATCGCCGGGAACCGTCAGAGAATTGATCGGGTTTGCCCGCAAGTGACGGCAGCTGGAGCAAGGTTTTGGATCGGGCTTGTGGCCGGGATTGAACTTTTCCCGTAAGGCAGATTCATTTCCCCAATGCAATTGACCCGGGCGATTAAATATTTCAAAATGACCGGAGAATGCGGGAGAGTCTGGAAAATTCCGGCACCGAAGGAGCAACCGCCCTGGAAACTCTCAGGTAAACGGACCGCATTCGGCACCAAACTCTGGAAAGAGGAACCAGCGTTCCCGCCGAAGGAGTAACCGGGAAATTCCCGGGAAATCTCTCAGGCAAGCATACAGAGAGGGCAGTCCTGTTGCCGCCGGTCATGATGGCGGCCACGCTGTTCTTTTGCTGTTCGGAGTTTTCTCTTGTCCCATTCCCCGCCAGATACCAAACCGGCCCCAGGGCCAAAAAAGACCGCCCTTTTTGACCTGCATGTCTCCATGGGGGGGCGGATGGTGGATTTTGCCGGATATTCCCTGCCCGTTCAGTTCAGTGGCCTGATCGATGAACACAACCACACCAGGAAGTCTGCCAGCCTGTTTGATGTTTCCCATATGGGCCAGGTCAGCGTTGGCGGTGCTGATTTTGCCAGCGCTGCTGCTGCTCTTGAAACCATTTTGCCGGGCAATCTGCAAAATCTCAAGCCCGGCGGCATGCGTTATACGGTTCTGCTTAATGCCGATGGCGGCATAGAAGACGATCTGATAGTCACCCGGCCGGCCGAAGGTGAGGGGGGCGGTAAATGTCTTTTTATCGTTGTCAATGCTGCCCGCAAGGACCATGACATGAAAATTTTCCGCCAGTTCCTGGGCTCTGAACTGGAGTTCGAACTGCATGAAGACAGGTCGCTTCTGGCCCTGCAGGGTCCGATGGCGGCAAGGGTTCTGGCCAATTTGGGCGATGCTCCCCACAAGCTGGCATTCATGCAGAGCATGGCATCGAGCATTTCGGGCATCAGATGCCGGATATCGCGCTGCGGCTATACGGGTGAAGATGGTTTTGAGATTTCCGTTGCCGATTCAAGCGCCCCGGACCTGGCGTCAATTCTTTACGGGGACCAAAGGGTTATGCCCGCCGGATTGGGGGCCCGTGACAGTTTGCGCCTTGAGGCCGGTCTTTGCCTTTATGGCCACGACATGAAGGATACCACGGACCCGGTTTCGGCCAACATTCTTTTTGCCATTGGCAAGAAGCGCCGCGAAACCGGCGATTTTGTTGGCGGTGATGCGGTTCTTTCCATTTTGAAGAATGGCCCGAAGGCGTTGCGGGTCGGTATCGTTTTTGATGGACGCATGCCGGTTCGTGAGGGAGCGGAACTGGTTGACGGGAATGGAGAAAAAATAGGCTGCATAACTTCTGGAACCTTTGCTCCCACCCTTGGCAGCCCCATTGCCATGGGCTATGTGCCAGCTTCCATGTCAGAAACGGGAACCGCTGTCAGCGCCATTGTAAGGGGCAGGAAAATTTCCGGAACCGTTACCAGCATGCCTTTCGTTCCCCAGAGATACGCCCGCCGGCCCGGATTGTGATTGCTGATTTTGACTATCCATGAGACAGGATTTGAGATTATGAAAAAAATTATGTTTTCCGCCGACCACGAATATGTGGCTGCGGATGGAGATACCGCAACAATTGGCATTTCCGATTATGCCCAGGACCAGCTTGGCGATATCGTCTTTGTGGAACTTCCCCAGGTGGGTGACAGTTTCAAGAAGGGAGACGAACTGGCGGTGGTCGAATCGGTAAAGGCGGCTTCGGAAATATATGCCCCCGTTGACTGCACCATAACCGCGGTCAACGAGGCGCTTGCCGAAAATCCCGAACAGGTCAATTCTGATCCCCTTGGGGCGGGTTGGCTGGTAAAGGTCAGCATGGACAATGAAGCCCAGCTTGACGATTTGATGGACGAAGAAGCCTATGCTTCCCACATAGCCTGACCCGGACCTGCAGGTACTGATATGCGCTATTTGCCCCACTCCAAGTCTGAACGGGAAAAGATGCTCGATGTGATCGGGGTTGATTCCGTTGATGAATTGTTTTCTTCGGTGCCCAGGCCCTTAAGGCTGAACCAGCCGGTGGACTTGCCCCCGGCCAGCCCGGAATACCAGGTGGAAGCCCGCATGAATGCCCTGGCCTCCCGCAACCGCACCGGTGCCGATGGGCCGTTTTTCATTGGTGCGGGGGCCTATCGCCATCACGTTCCGGCCAGTGTCGACCATCTTGTCCAGCGTTCCGAGTGGTTGACTGCCTACACCCCCTATCAGCCTGAAATTTCGCAGGGCACCTTGCAGATGCTGTTCGAATTTCAGACCCAGGTAGCCAACCTTACGGGCATGGAAGTGGCAAACGCCTCCATGTATGATGGCTCAACTGCCGCTGCCGAAGCCATATTGATGGCCCGGCGCCAGACCAGGAGAAAAAAGATCCTGCTCTCCGGCGGTCTGCATCCCCAGTATCGTGACGTGATTAAAACCTATCTAAGCGCTGACGAGGGACTGGTCTGCCTTGAGCCCGACCCCGCCGGCACCGGCCAGCTTGCCGAACGGATTGATGATGCAACGGCGGCAGTTCTGGTGCAGAGCCCGGACTTTTATGGTAATCTGCACGATATTGCAGCCCTTGCCGATGCCGCTCACAAAAAGGGCGCCCTGCTCATTGTTCTTGTTACCGAGATAATTTCCCTCGGCCTGATCGAGGCTCCCGGCGCTCTTGGTGCCGACATCGTTGTGGCCGAGGGCCAGTCCCTTGGCAATCCCCTTGGTTTTGGCGGCCCCTATGTGGGATTGTTCGCCACCCGCAGGAAGTTCATTCGCCAGATGCCCGGCCGCCTTTGCGGACAGACCGTCGATTCGGATGGCAGGCGCGGATTTGTCCTTACCCTTTCGACCCGCGAACAGCACATAAGGCGCGAAAAGGCCACGTCCAACATCTGCACCAATGCCGGCCTGTGTGCCCTTGCCTTTTCCATCCATCTGAGCCTGCTTGGAGAAAGCGGATTGCAAAGGCTGGCCAGGATCAACCATGCCAATGCCTGCCGGCTTGCCGACCGCCTGCAGTCCATTCCCGGCGTGGAACTGATCAATTCGACCTTTTTCAACGAATTCACCATTCGCATTGGCAGACGGGCCGATCGGGTTGTCGAATCTCTTGCCGCCAGAAACATTCTTGCCGGATTGCCGGTTTCCAGGCTTGAACCGGCCAATGCCGACCTGTCCGGCCTGCTGGTTCTGGCGGCCACCGAACTTGTCGGTCCTGATGATATGGATACCCTTGTCAGGGCCCTTGGGGAGGAATTGGCATGAGCATGAATTCACAAGGCCGCCCCAGCGGAAAAATCCAGGACGGACCGGCAGCCCCAGGGGATGCTGCCGTAAATGACTGTGCCCTGTTGCCCTTGGAACCCCTTCTGTTCGAAATCGGCAGCAGGGATCATTGCGGGGTAGATTTGCCCGATGTTCAGATCGATGAAAGCCGTCTTGGGGGTTTTCGCCGCCTATCGCCCCTTGACCTGCCCGGTCTCAGCGAGCCGGAGAGCATGCGCCATTATGTAAGGTTATCGCGCCTTAACTATTCCATTGATGCAGGACTCTACCCCCTTGGCAGCTGCACCATGAAGCATAATCCGCGCCTGAACGAAAAGGTGGCCCGCCTGCCCGGCTTTGCCGATATTCATCCTCTGCAACCGGTCTCGACCGTGCAGGGTGCCCTGCAGGTCATCGACGAACTGGCCCGCTGGCTCATGGTTCTGACCAATACCAGCGCCGTGGCCATGAGTCCGAAGGCCGGCGCCCATGGCGAGATGTGCGGCATGATGGCCATACGGGCGGCCCATCATGCCAATGGCCAGGGGCACCGCGATGTTGTTCTGGTTCCTGAAAGTGCCCATGGCACCAACCCGGCCACGGCCGCTTTTCTCGGCTACAGGGTCGTGCCGGTTGCAGCCAGGTCAGATGGCACCGTTGATGTGGATGCTGTGAAAGCTGCCCTGACGCCTGAAGTTGCTGCAATCATGCTGACCAATCCCAACACCTGTGGGCTGTTCGAGCCTGATGTCAGAAAAATTGCCGATGCGGTGCATGATGCCGGCGGATATTTTTATTGTGACGGAGCCAATTTCAACGCCATCATGGGGGTGGTCAGGCCCGGTGATCTTGGCATTGATGCCATGCACATAAATCTGCACAAGACCTTTTCGACCCCCCATGGGGGCGGTGGTCCCGGGGCCGGTCCGGTTGTTCTGTCAAAGGCCCTGGCCCCGTTCGCTCCCGTTCCCTTTGTGCGCCATGGTGAAGATGGTCTGATGCTAGAGGAGCACGGGGACGCCAATCAGTCATTTGGCCGCCTCTGCGCCTTTCACGGGCAAATGGGCATGTTCACGCGCGCCCTTGCCTATATGCTCAGCCATGGAGGCGATGGCCTGACCCAGGCTGCAAGGGATGCGGTTCTTAATGCAAACTATATCAAGGCCCGCCTGCAGGAAGAATTTTCCATGCCCTACGGGGATCAGCCATGCATGCATGAAACCTTGAGTGACGACGGCTTTCTGAAAGGGACCGGGGTAACCACCCTGGATTTTGCCAAGGCCATGATCGATGAGGGCTACCATCCCATGACCATGTATTTCCCCCTGGTGGTGCATGGAGCCATGCTCATAGAGCCCACCGAAAGCGAGAGCCTTAATTCCCTTGATGCATTTGTCCAGAGCATGCTGGAACTGGCAAGGGCAGCCAAGGCCGGGGATATTGAAAGGTTCAGGCAGGCCCCGTCCAGGGCTCCGCTGCGCCGCCTTGATGAAACCGCCGCTGCCCGCAATCCCGTTTTGAAATGGAGCGGGTCCGAATAGCTCCGATGGCCCTGATGCCGGGCAGGGAGCAGGCCACCGGATCAGCGGCAAGAGAAAACCGGATGTTTTTCAGGATCGGGGATTCCTTTGGCAGTCCTGCCCGGGCGGGTTGTCCTTATTGCTTATATTGATTGCCTTTATGGGCTGATTGTTCTTGCTTAAACAAAACCCCTGCCCCGAAAGGGGAAGGGGTCTGTGGCAATGCCAGGGTTTGAAATGCCAGGGTCTAGAGTTTATCAGGTTTAGTTGGAAGCATATCCGGCATTTTTGAAATAATTTGCACATTCTTGTTTGGAGACTGTACCCACGAGTTGACCGACCTGTTTCCAGACGTCCTCCATGGTTCTTTTCTGAGCCATTCTCATCCAGTGTTTGA
>WFPQ01000025.1 GCA_015487515.1 Hyphomicrobiales bacterium
ACAATGATCTCGCAACGGGCACCGGAGCGTTCAACTTCCCTGATAACGGATGCAAGGCAATCACCGATCAGCGATTCTTCGTTATAGGCTGGAATGACGAAGGCCAGATCCATGCGTACTCTCCAGAAATTTACCAGACACCGTTTTGTTTAGGACTTTGCAGAACATAAAACAAGCAAACGAATTAGCGCAGAACGAGCAAGCGGTTGAACATTTCAATGTTCATTGCCCATGGAAAGGTAAACCGGGCCCGGGCAACAGGGGATCAGGGGGTAATGGGGCCAAGGAGTAATGGAGTCAGGGGGAAGAATATTTCTCCACCAGTGCCCGGGCCGCCTCATAAAGCATCCGGCCATTTTCGGTTTCGGCTATCCAGCGCTCGATGGTAGGCCGGGCCGCCTGTTTCCAGCGTGCGGTTTCCGCTTCATCAAGGGTAATGATGGAATTGCCAAGATCAAGGGCAACCTGGCGGCCAACCACGTCACCAGCATCCATGGCGGCGCCAAACCGGGCCGCGACATCGGCACCGGAATTATCATCAATGATCCGGCGCAGGTCCTCGGGCAGGGATTCGTAGCTGTTCCTGTTCATGACCAGGGCAAAGGTCTGGGTGTAAAGGCCGTTGGCGCCGCTAAAACCAGTATGGTTGGAAACAAGTTCGCTGATGGCAAAGGCCGTTGTAACCTCCCAGGGGATGGTGGTACCGGAAATGACCCCGGTACTGAGGGCCTCGGGCACCGATGGCAGGGGCATTCCGATCGGCTCGGCCCCAAGATCGGCCAGCATCTGGTTGATGATTCTGGAGCCGCCGCGCACCTTGCGCCCGGCCAGGTCTTCAAGGGAAACAAGGGGCTCGCGCATGTGAAACAGGCCCGGGCCATGGGTGTGGGCGGCAATCAACTGCACATCCTCAAATTCGTCCATGGCATATTTCTCGATATATTCCTGAAAGGCACGGGACGTATTCCGGCCGTTTGTGACCATGAACGGGGTTTCAAAGACCTCGGACTTTGGAAAACGGCCCGGGGTATAGCCCAGTACCGTCCATATCATGTCAACGACACCTTCGCGGGCCTGGTCGAACAGCTGGGCAGGCGATCCGCCCAGTTGCATGGAGGGATAGATTTCTATCTTGATCCTTCCATCGGAGGCTTCTTCTATCTGCCTGGCCCAGGGGGCAATGGCATCGGCGGGAATGGTGGAAGTAGAGGGCAGAAAATGTTGCAGGCGAAAGGTAAACTCCTGCCCGGGGGAGGAGGCTGAAAAGGCCAGAGAAAACAAAAGAGCGGCAAAAAATCCATATATCGGTCTCAAGGTCGCACCTCCTGCTGAAACAAAGACAACCATAGCCTGATTCCCTTTTATAAACTGATACCCTTTCAGGAAAACAGGCGAACCAGAAACAGGCTTATGGGGGGAAAAAGCAACAGAACGGCAATCCTGACTATATCGGAAACCACAAAAGGCAAAACCCCGAGATAGGTCTGCTGCAATCTTGAATCTCTGGCCATCTTGCTGATCACAAAAAGATTCAACCCCACCGGGGGTGTTATGAGCCCGACCTCGACCACCACCAAAACCAGGATTCCGAACCACAGGGCAAATTCGGCCGGTGAAAGTCCGAAATCAAGCTGGATGACGATGGGATAAAAAACCGGGATGGTCAGAAGAATCATGGAAAGGGAATCCATGATGGTGCCCAGAATCAGGTACAGCACGAGAATTCCAACCAGAACCGGCCAGGGGCCAACCCCCTGTTCAACTATGAACTGGGCCATGGCCTGGGGAGCCCCGGACAGGGCCAGAAAACCGTTAAAAACCCCGGCCCCGAAAATTATCAGGAAAATCATGGCGGTGGCAGAGGCGGTTTCAAGAACGGCCCGCCCCAGAGCCACGAGATTCGCCCCCCTTGCAAGAAAAGCCGCAAGGCCAGTGCCCAGTGCACCGATGGCCGCCCCTTCGGTGGGAGTGAAAATTCCCGAATAAATACCGCCGATCACCACGAAAAAGATCAACAGCACCGGCCAGATATCCACAAGAGCCAACAGGCGTGAGGAGTTGGAAACAGCAGGAGCCATGCCGGCACTTTCCGGCTTGAAATGAACATAAAGCCTGATCACCAGCATATATCCCAGTGCCGCCATCAGGCCGGGAACTATTGCGGCCACGAACAGCCTTGCCACGTTGGCTTCGACCAGGATGGCAAAAATCACCAATATTACAGAGGGCGGAACAAGGATGCCAAGGGTTCCGCCAGCGGCAAGGGCCCCGGTGGCAAGGGCGTTCGAATAGCCATAGCGCCTCAGTTCGGGCAGGGCCACCTTTCCCATGGTGGCGGCAGTGGCAAGGGAAGAGCCGCAAACGGCTCCAAAACCGGCACAGGCCCCAATGGCAGCCATGGCAACGCCCCCGGGCCTGTGTCCGAGCCAGGCCTGGGCGGCACGAAACAGGGAAGCCGACATGCCCCCCATGGTTGCCAGGTGTCCCATGAGCAGGAACAGGGGGATTATGGAAAGGGAATAGGCGGAAAAAGTTGAAAAGGTCAGGTCCTTGAGCTGGGAAAGAACCGGAACAAAGGAACCGCGAACAAGAAAGTTGCCCACAAAACCAACCATGAACATGGCCAGGGCTATGGGAATGCGCAGAAAAATCAGCAACAGCAGCACGGGAAACGACCAAAGACCAATGGCAAGCGGACTCATATGCCCTCTCCCGGACTCCCACCGTAACCGGAACCGGGGCCATTGGCATTGCTGCCATCAACGACAAAAACCCCAAGCCCGCTATTGAGCGAAGACCAGATGCCGGCCACGATCCAGATCACGAGACCAAACAGCGCGCTGGCATAGGACCACCAGATGGGATAGCGCAGCAAAAACGAGGTTTCGCCAAATTCCATCTTGTCAAGCATGCCAAGCCCAAGCTGGCGGGCCATGATCATAGCCATGATCGTCAGCAAAAGATCCCCCGCAAAATCAAGAACCCCATTGATGCGGGGGCCCAGCAAATCGGTCAGAACGCCTATGCTGGCATGACCCCTGTTAAGATGGCACCAGGGCAAAAAGGCACAAACGGCAAACAGGGTTCCGGCCTCGACAAGTTCGAACTGGCCGCGCAAGGGGCGCAGGCCAAGGGGAATGAGGGCGCGGCCAATGACACTTGCCAGGGTAATCACAGCCATGGCAACAAGTACCAGGGCGCCAATGATGGCTGCAAGGCGGGCAAGCCTTCTTACCAGAATGCCAGAACGGGCCAGGATAGCTAAATATTTCTGAAAAGGGGGCACAGTCATTTCAAGCCAATGCCATTTCAAGTCGCCAACCGTAAAAGAATCATGGCCGAATAAGATTGGTTTCAGGCCGAAATGGCAATATCAAACCGCAGCCGCCATTGACAAATGATTTCCATGAAACAACTCCCAAAACAACTCCCATGGCTGGCATTGCCCGCTTTTGCTGCTATCTATGGGGAGGAAACGGACACGAAGCAGGACTGGCCCCGGTTGTGGCAGGGCCGGAAAACGGAGGGTAAAAGATGAATGAAAAAAATCAAAAGAACGAGGACCCGAATGACAATCCGGGCGTGATCATGCCGCCGCCATTGATTCTGCTGGGATTTCTCGTGGCCGGGGCCGGGCTGGAATTCCTGGCTCCATTGAGCCTGTTGCCTCCGTTCAGGCCCGGCAGCCCCATGTTCATTGGCGGGCTGGGGATCATTGTCCTGGCAATCGGGCTGGCCCTTTGGGCAATTCGCACCTTTTCAAGGGCCGGAACCAATATTCCAACCCACAAGGCAGCCCTTGGGGTAGTCAGCGAGGGGCCATACCGGTTCACCCGCAACCCCATGTACATGGGCATGCAGATTCTCCTGATCGGAGTCGGGGTGATGTTTTCCAGCGAGTGGCACATAATATCATGGCCCCTGTTCTTCATGATCCTGAAATACGGAGTGGTGCTGCGGGAAGAGCGCTACATGGAAAAAAAGTTCGGTGATGAATACAGGGAACTTCTTGAACGCACACGACGCTGGATCTGATCTTGCAATGATGCCAGCCCTTGCAACCCTGCCACAAACAGGCAAAAACCCGCTCGCAAACGGATGATACGGCCAATGCCAAAAACCGAAAAGATCCATTACCTGAAAGAATACCAGCCGCCCGCATACAGGGTAAGCCATGTGGACATGGATGCAGACCTGCGGCCCGGAGCCTGCACCATAAGCACAAGTCTTTACATGGAGCCGGCCCCCGGCACCAGGCAGAAAGAGCCGGTCTTTCTTGACGGGACCGATCTGCAACCGGAAGAAATCCTGCTGGACGGAAAGAAAGTCCCCCGCAACGAATACAGGCTTTCCCGGCAGGGCCTGACCCTTGAAAATCCGCCCGGACGGCCGTTCGTACTGAAGACCAAGGTAACGATCGAGCCGGAAAAAAACAGCGATCTCATGGGGCTTTACCGTACGGGAGGAGTCTGGTGCACCCAGTGTGAACCAGAGGGATTTCGCCGCATCACCTTCATGCTGGACCGGCCGGACAACATGGCCACCTACCGGGTACGCCTGGAGGCGGACAGGGAAATGGCCCCGGTTCTGCTCAGCAATGGAAACCTGGTGGAAAAGGCAGACCTTGAAAAAAACCGCCATCATGCAATATGGGAAGACCCCCACCCAAAGCCCACATACCTGTTTGCCATGGTTGGCGGCAAGCTGGAAATGATCCGGGACGAGTTCATCACCAAATCAGGAAAAAACGTGGAACTGGCCATATATTGCGAGCCGGGAAAGAAAAAAAAGTGCGCCTATGCCATGGGGGCGCTGAAACGGGCCATGAAGTGGGACGAGAAAAGGTTCGGGCGTGAATATGACCTGGAAACATTCAACGTGGTGGCCGTTTCGGACTTCAACTTCGGGGCCATGGAAAACAAGAGTCTGAACATATTCAACGACAAGTACATACTGGCCGACCCGGACAGCGCCACCGATATGGATTATTACAACATAGAGCGCATTGTCGCCCATGAATATTTTCACAACTGGACGGGCAACCGCATAACCTGCCGGGACTGGTTCCAGCTTTGCCTCAAAGAGGGGTTGACGGTCTATCGGGACCAGGAGTTCACCTCGGACATGCGCTCAAGGGCAACCAAGCGCATCAGCGATGCACGCAACCTTATGGCCTTTCAGTTTGCCGAGGACAAAGGGCCCCTGGCCCATCCGCCACGGCCCGACCGGTATGTTCAGATCAACAATCTTTATACCAGCACCGTCTATGAAAAGGGGGCCGAAATCGTGCGCATGCTGGCAACCCTGCTGGGAGAAGAACAATTTGCCAGGGGCATGGAGCTCTATTTCAGGCGCCATGACGGGCAGGCAACAACCATAGAAAGCTGGATAAAGGTCTTCCAGGACAGCTCGGGGCGCGACCTGTCCCAGTTCGCCCGGTGGTATGTTCAGGCCGGAACCCCGGAAGTCTTTGCCAGCGGATTTTGGGACGAAAACAGCAATACCTACATGCTGCATCTGAAACAGGTCAACAAACCAACCCCGGGGCAGGACAGCAAGCTACCCCTTTGCATACCGTTAAAATTTGCACTCCTGAACGCAAGAGGGAAGGAAATGACCATTGAAAAGGTCAGCGGAGGAACAGTCGAGGGGGACGTGATAATACTGGACAAAAGCGAAATTGAACTGGTCTTTTCAGGAATAGGACAAAGGCCGGTATTGTCGTTGCTGCGCCAGTTCAGCGCTCCCATAGCACTGGCAAACGGGCAGACAAGGGAAGAAAAAATCTTTCTGGCGACCCATGACGGCGATCCCTTCAACCGCTGGCAGGCCGGACAGGACATGGCCATGGAAATGATGACAAGGGCCATAAGAAACAACCGGGACTATTGTCAAAATGACGTGGATGAACTGGCCGCAGCCATCAGGAACACCCTGAAAAGCAGACATCATGATGACGAATTCAAGGCCCTTACACTCTTGCTGCCGTCGGAAAAAGCAATCGCCATGGCGCTAAGGGAGGACATAAACCCAGGACAGATTCATGAACTGAGGCAGAAACTGCAAATTCTGATCAGCAGGAAACTGCAGGACATGCTGCTTGAAATCCTGGAAAGGCCCCGCATAACAACCGGCCATTCCCAAAACATAAAACAGGTGCAGGAACGGTCACTGCGCAACCGGTGCCTGATGCTGCTGGTGGCCCAGAACGAAAAATCCATGATCCGGATGGCCAGGAAGCAATATGAGAATTGCGACAACATGAGCGACAGGATGGGGGCCCTTGGGGCAATGGTGATGGGAAGCCATGAAAACTCGCTGCCGCTACTTGAAGATTTCAGGCAAAAATACAAGGATGATCCACTGGTTCATGACAAGTACCTGGCCCTGGTGGCCCAGATACCGGACAGGATCTGCCTGGACAAGATAACGGAAATATATGAAAGCAGGGACTTTCCCCTGACAAACCCAAATCGAGTCCGGGCCCTGATCGGGGGGTTTGCCGCAGGCAACCCGGCCCAGTTCACCCGCCGGGACGGGGCAGGATTTGAACTGGTGGCAAGGGTCATCGGTGATATCGACCCCATCAATCCGCAAGTGGCGGCAAGCCTTCTTGAAGCCTTTGGACCTTTTGGA
>WFPQ01000026.1 GCA_015487515.1 Hyphomicrobiales bacterium
GGAGATGTGTATAAGAGACAGATCCTGGCATGAGGCCGGTGTTTTCCCTTTATCCGGTGCTTGAATGGAGGCTGAAGCGCCTGGAGGGGGCTGCAGGCAGTCCCCTTGCGCCGCCTTCAGACATGGCCCCGTGGAAAAGGATCGGGCGCATGTTGTGGTGGTCCGTGCGCAATTAAAACAGGCCAGCCCCTGCCTGGTGGCCGCCTGATCGTGGGGCTTTTGCATGATTTACCGGGTTGCGCCCGGTCATCGTGCTGCAATCATTCATTGTGTTGCAGCCAGCCTTCGAAATCCTTCAGGGCCCGGTTTGAAATGGCCTTTTTCTTCAGTTTCTTGCGGTCTGACTTGCGCCAGCGCCCGGTTCCGCCGGGTTTTTTGACTTCGATATCGGGAAACAGGCCAAAATTTATGTTCATGGGCTGAAAGCTGCGCAGATTTGCCGTTTCGTCGGTCAGGTGTCCGCCGGTGATATGGTCCAGCAATGCTCCGTGGGCCGTTGTAGGGGGCGGGGGCGGGCAGGCGGCGCCCAACAGGTCTGCGGCGGCCATTTTACCGGCCAGCAGGCCAATGGCGGCGCTTTCCACGTAGCCTTCGACCCCTGTCATCTGTCCGGCAAATCTCAAATGCGGGGCGTCCCTGAGCTTCAGATCCCTGGCAAGGATTTTTGGTGAATTGAGAAAGACATTGTGGTGCAGGCCCCCAAGGCGGGCAAATTCGGCATTTTGCAGGCCGGGTATCAGTCTGAATATGCCGGCCTGGCTGCGATATTTCATCTTGGTCTGAAAACCGACCATGTTCCAAAGGGTGCCAAGGGAGTTGTCCTGGCGCAGTTGCACGACCGCATGGGGAGGATTGTCCGGATCGTTGGGATTGGTCAGGCCTACCGGCTTCATGGGACCAAAGCGCAGGGTCTGCCGCCCCCGGGCCGCCATTTCCTCTATGGGCAGGCAGCCGTCGAAATAGGGCACGTTTTCCCATTCGTGAAACTGGTGGCTTTCGCTGGCCAGCAGGGCGTCTATGAAGTTTTCATATTGTTCTTCGTTCAGCGGGCAGTTCAGGTAATCGGCTCCGGTTCCGGATGGGCCTGCCTTGTCGTAGCGGGACTGGGCCCAGACGATGTCCATGTCAATGCTGTCAGCATGGATTATGGGGGCAATGGCATCAAAAAATGCCAGGGATTCTTCGCCGGTCAGTTCCTGTATGGCCCGGGCCAGGGGCTCCGAGGTCAGGGGGCCGGTCGCAATTATGACCTGCCCGAAATCGGCAGGGGGCAGTTCCTTGAACTCCTTTTGAACGACCTGGATGTTTTCATGGGCTTTCAGGGCATGGCCGACGAAACCTGAAAATTCCTGCCGGTCCACGGCAAGAGCCCCCCCGGCCGGCAGGGCACTGTGGTCGGCCGCCCTCATTATCAGCGAGTTTGCCCGGCGCATTTCCTCGTGCAGCAGTCCAACTGCATTATATTCGAAATCATCGGAGCGGAACGAATTGGAACAGACCAGTTCGGCCAGGTCGGCACTGGTGTGGGCCGGGGTCATTGTTGCGGGGCGCATTTCATACAGAACGGCCTTTGCCCCGGCCTGGGCAACCTGCCAGGCCGCCTCGCTTCCGGCCAGGCCGCCGCCAATGATATGGATTGAACCGGATTTTCTTGTCATGTCTGCCATGGGCGCGCAATACCAGACCAGAACCTGCCATTCAACGAATAAAGTGCCGGTTATCAAGGGGAGATGTTCTGCCCGGGCTTGCAGCAAAAACACCCGCCGGCCACGGGGGCGGGCGGGTGCCTGTTCTGGTATGAATGGAATGATGCCTGTTCTAGGCTTACAGCTGTTCGGCGTGCTCGCGGGCCAGGCGATGGATATCGCCACGGTTGATGCCCAGGTCATTGAGCAGGCGGTTGTCCAGGGAGCTGAGCTCGCGGACGGTGCGGTTGTAGGCATTCCATTTGCGAATGGTTTTTACTATGTTCATTTTTGTCTTCCTTGCATGGTCTTGTTCTGGCCGGGCTGTCAAATCCTGGTGATTTGTTCAGCCGTTGATCCTTGAATGGGGGCGCGGTTCCAGATCATCGGACCTAGCCGTTGCCAGTGTGAATTCGTGGTTGTACAAACCCAGCTGATCCGAAGTGCGGTCAGCAGGGGCGCTCATTTCGCTCAAGATCTGTGGCAGGTTGAATGCGCGTCCCAATTGCCATACCGGGCGAATAAACATTTTCATTCCTCCTTCGATCTGATTTCTGTTTGCTTTTACATTATCCATATGGACCCGATGGTCCCCTTGTACCAGAGCAAAAAACGCACGGCGGCCATGCAAAAACCGCAGGCGTTTTTCCATCAAAAATCCACAATTGACCTGAAGGGTTGCAGCCTTGAAGATGGAGGCAGGCGCGGGAAACCGTCTTTGTGAAATACGGTGAAATGCAGTTTCCAGAGGCCGGTACGCTTAACCTGATTTCATGGCGGAACCGGGGGTGCGTTGGCGTTCAAGAACAGGTTTCAAAAAACGCCCGGTATGGGAGCGCGGGTTGCCGGCTATCTCTTCGGGGGTGCCGATGGCAACGATCTCTCCGCCCCCGTCTCCCCCTTCCGGCCCCAGGTCTATCACCCAGTCGGCGGTCTTTATCACTTCCAGGTTGTGTTCGATCACCACTACCGAATTGCCGGTTCCGACCAGTTCGTGCAGCACGTCGAGCAATTTGGCCACGTCGTGAAAGTGCAATCCGGTCGTGGGCTCGTCCAGCATGTAAAGAGTGCGACCGGTCGCCCTCCTGGACAATTCCTTGCTCAGCTTGACTCTTTGGGCCTCGCCTCCCGAAAGGGTGGTGGCGGGCTGGCCGATCTTGACATATCCGAGCCCCACCTTTTGCAGGGTCAGCAGCTTGTCCCTTATGGAGGGAACGGCAGAAAAGAACCGAACCCCTTCGTCAACGGTCAATTCCAGAACATCGGATATGGATTTGCCCTTGAAAACGATTTCAAGGGTTTCCCGGTTGTAGCGTTTTCCCGCGCAGGTGTCGCATGTTACATAAACATCGGGCAGAAAATGCATTTCGATCTTGATCAGACCGTCACCCTTGCAGGCCTCGCATCTGCCCCCCTTGACGTTGAAGGAGAAACGCCCGGGGCCATAGCCGCGGACTTTTGCCTCCGGAAGTCCGGCAAACCATTCCCTTATGGGAGTGAACGCCCCGGTGTAGGTGGCCGGGTTCGAGCGGGGGGTGCGCCCGATCGGGCTCTGGTCGATTTCAATTATCTTGTCCAGATATTCAAGCCCCGTCAGTTCGTCATGGGGGGCCGGGTTGAGCCGGGCTCCGTTCAGGCGGCGGGCGATTGCCGCATAAAAGGTGTCAAGCATCAGGGTTGACTTGCCGCCCCCCGAAACCCCGGTTATGGCAATGAACTGACCAAGGGGAATTTCCACGCTGACATTTTTCAGATTGTTTCCCCTGGCTCCCTTAAGGATAAGCTTGCGGGTTTTCGAGGGTTTTCTGCGTTCGGCGGGAATGTCTATGGCCAGTTTCCCGGACAGGTATTGGCCGGTCAGGCTTTCTTCGCATTCGATTATCTCTTCCGGCTTTCCCTGGGCCACGATCCGGCCCCCATGAATCCCGGCGCCGGGGCCGATATCGATAACGTGATCGGCGCTCATGATGGCATCTTCGTCATGTTCGACCATTATCACCGTATTTCCAAGGTCGCGCAGGCGGCGCAGGGTCTCCAGGAGCCTGGCATTGTCGCGCTGGTGCAGGCCTATCGAGGGCTCATCAAGCACATAAAGAACCCCCGTCAGGCCGGAGCCGATCTGGGAGGCCAGCCTTATGCGCTGGCTTTCACCCCC
>WFPQ01000027.1 GCA_015487515.1 Hyphomicrobiales bacterium
GTCCCTATTTTATCGACAAAGTTGAACTGCTTGATGAAAACGAACAGCCGTCAAGGCGTTTTCGATTCTGGAGCAAAATGACTTTGCGTGTATACTATCATCTCGAAGGCTCTCCCCCAAAAAATGATACGCCGGGTCTGGCCTGTGCCATTTCACGCGAAAGCGATTTCCTGCTGGTATCCAGTTTCAATACCAACAATCCCCATTCCGACGAGGAGATGGTCAATTACAAAGATGCCGACTATCGGCAGGTCAAATACGAAAAGGGGGTGATTGAGGCCCGCATGAGCCCTCTGCAGATTTGTCCCGGCACCTATTACCTGTCCCTGGGGCTTCTTGCCAACAGGCCCGGGGAGGGGGATTTTTACGAGTATATCCACCTGGGCTTCAAATTCGTTGTCGAGCGGTCCGGCTATGCAGAAGCCTCCACCTTCTATCCACAGGTCACCTGGCGACACATTCCGGCTGATGAGGTCAAACAGATCCGGGACGATTGAAAACTGTCCTTCTTCTTTCGTTATCCGCCAGCAGACAGCAGCAGCGGAATGTAATTGCTTATGCGCCTGAACCTGAACATGCAGGAAATTGGCTTTTGTAATTGTTCGCGGGCAGCGGGTGATGTTTGACCGGGGCCGGTTCCATTGCCGTTGTAAAACCTGCCATGGCAGAAGATGATTTTTGCCGGATCGCCTGAAGAATCTATTTGCCGGTTTCGGGCTTCTCCCGGCCCTCTTTACTTGAACTGATAGCCGGGCTGGAGTACGTTCGGGCATATTTTACCGAATCTGTTATGGTTTCATTGGCTCCCTGGTGAAATGAACCATTAAGAGTGAGCAAATCCAGCCTATGCCCAAGTCTGTCAAAGAGCTCGTGGAGCTTTCCAAAAGCATCATATCAAAGATGGACAAGGTTGATGATGTGGTCATGAAACTTGACCTGTTGTCTGCGCAGGTTGAACGCATGCAGGGGGAAGAAAAGGAGCAGGCCGAAAAAGAAAGATTGCTGCAGGCAGGTCTGACAGCCCGGTTGCTCAGGAAGCATCTCCCCGATCATGGAAAAGCGATGGGAGAATACCCGCCCGCAAGACCCCAGGACTATGAAAAGACCATAAGGGATCTGGAAAGGCTCAATCCCGAACTGTTTCCGGTCTGGCACCAGCTGTTCGAGAATTTCAGGGAAGATTGTGCAAACTCTCATGAAGATGGATTTTTCAGCCATTGGGATCATGAATATACCCGGCTGTTTACGGCCTATGTCAATATTCATGCCCGGGGCCGTATCCTTGATATTGGCTGCGGTCCTGCTGCCCGACAGGTTTATCTTTCCGACTTTCCCATAAAGTCCATTTCCGGTATTGATCCGCTGCCTGCCAATGATGCGGTCGAATTCGACCGCGCCCGGGGTTTCAACGAATTCCTGCCATGGCCGGATGACAGTTTTGACACTGCCATCAATGCAACTTCTCTTGATCATGTGCTGTCCCTGGATCTGTCCTTGCGCGAAACGGTCCGTGTTTTGAAGCCGGGCGGCCGTTTTGTCGTGTGGATTTCGTCAGTTCCGGATTCTCCTCCCTTCGATCCGAGCAAATCACCCTTTGAGGCCATTGACCGTTATCACCTGTTTCATTTTGAGCGCGGCTGGATTGAACCCATCCTTAAAAAATATTTTTATTTCAATGACATTACAATCATACCTCAACCAGGGTTTGACCATGTATTCTATGTTCTGGAACCCCTTGGATCACGTGTTTGAAAGCCGACTTTGATGAAGGGTACCCCCCCTACGACATGCAACAGCACAAGCGATCAATTACCCGAGTTGCTAGACTGGCTTGAACAGTTCAAGGCGGAAAATGGTCGCCCCCTGCGTGTGCTGCATGTGGGAAATATTGCTTCCAACGGCTATCTGAACGCCAGGTTTTTGCGCAGTGTCGGGGTCGAGGCGGACATTGTTTCACGAGACTATTATCATGTCATGGCCTTCCCGGAATGGGAGGATCTGGAGATCAATCATGCCTATGGCGATGATTTTGATCCGGTGTTTTCAGCAAAGGATCTGAAAGGCTATGAGCGTCCGGAGTGGTTTTTCAGCGGCCCCCTTGCCATTTGTGCCGCCAAGATTGCCTTCCGCTATGCGAACACTGATGAAGGCGCGTCTATTTACAAGCGGGAGGCTCTGGCCAGGCTGATGAAAAGGATGAAGTGGGGTCAGCTTGCCGAAGCGGTCAGAGAAAAAGCCCGCAGGCTTTTCGGTCGGCGCACCGGCAATGCCGTCTTGCTTGCCATGCTGGATCCCCGCGAGTTCAGCAACAAGCTGGCACAGGTTTTGCCGCTGCCCTTTTTGCGCAAGCAACCCATTGACATGACGCAGAAAAACAAAGAAATCGCCAAGGAAATGGTAAGCGAATTCGACAGGCTTTTTCCCGACCGCAAGG
This sequence comes from Hyphomicrobiales bacterium, assembly GCA_015487515.1. Classification (GTDB taxonomy): domain Bacteria; phylum Pseudomonadota; class Alphaproteobacteria; order Rhizobiales; family Devosiaceae; genus DROE01. The sequence goes on from WFPQ01000027.1 coordinate 2,435, forward strand.
ATCGCCTGTCTGTGGAGGATGCCTTGTTCTATCTCTCCAATCGTGAGCATTTTGCCACCATGTTCGCCCCCTATGACATTGTGCAATGTTATGCCACCGAACCTCTCAATGCACTGTTGGCCGGCAAACACCCCTATGTGGCATTTGAGCATGGTACCTTGCGTAGCTTCACTCTTGGCGATGATCCCCTGCACCGCCTGACAGCTCTGGGTTATCGCAAGGCTGCTCATTCCTTCATAACCAATGGTGATTGTCTGACCTATGCCGAAAAAATCGGCCTCGAAAGTTACAGCCCCATCGTCCACCCCATTGATGTTGAGCAGCATCGCCTTGAAATGGATGACGAGATCGCTGCCCTGCGCCAGAAAATTGGTGCCGATGTGGTGCTGTTTTGCCCGGTGCGTCACGATTTTGATGTCAAGGGCACCGATATTCATCTCAAGGCCCTGCCGCTTCTGAAAAAACGCCTTGATGTCAAAGTCAGGCTGGTACTTGTAAAGTGGGGTATGCAGGTGGAAGACAGCGTCCGCATTCTGGAGGAAAACGGATGCTCCGGTGATGTCATATGGGAAACTTCCATGAGCCGCGTCAAGATGATAAAATTCATCCGTGCAGCAGATGTGGTTCTCGACCAGATGGCCCTGCCTCATTTCGGCAGCACCGCACCGCAGTCCATGGCTGCCGGGACACCGGTGATTTCTAGTTTCAAACCCGAGAGCATAACCTGGATGTTCCCCCAGGCCCCACCAATTTTACCGGCTTTTTCACCGGAAGAAGTCGTGGAAGCCGTAATAACAGCGCTTGATTCAGAATGGCGCGCTGTCTACAAGGATCAGGCAAAAGAATGGATGGATAAATACCACCATCCCAACCAGGTCGTAGAAAATCACCTCAGAGTTTACCGAAAGATACTTTCTAATGTCAGACAGAGCAAATGAACTGAAACGCCGCTATGACGAAATTGCCGGCAGCGGTGATGAAACCACCACTGCCTGCGACTATCAGTTGCGGGATCTTGAAATCGCTTATGGCATGGAATTTATCCGCGATGGCGATACCATGCTGGATGTGGGCTGTGGCCCTGGGGTGGCCTTGCGTAACTATGCCAGCAAGCGTGACATAAAGGCCCACGGTATCGACTACTCGGATAAAATGGTTGAATTTGCCCGCGAAAACACCAGAAAAACTGCCCCTGGCCTCGATATTGACTTCAAGACCGCTTCGGTTACCGAACTGCCCTATGAGGATAATACGTTCGATGTGGTGACCTCTCACCGCTGCCTGATGGCACTGCTTGACTGGGATTTGCAGCAAAAGGCGCTGATCGACATTCATCGCGTATTAAAGCCCGGTGGCATATATGTGATGATGGAGGGCACTTTTGACGGGCTGGAGCGCCTCAATTTCTATCGCCGGAAATTCAATCTGCCGGAAATCGAAGCTGATGGCTCCGACCGTTTGATGACCCTCAAATTCCATGAAAAACAGCTGCTTGATTTTTGCGAGCCCCATTACGAACTGGTCCGCACCCAGCGTTTTGGCATGTATTATTTCATGAGCCGCATTGTCCAGCCTTTGCTGGTCAGTCCTGAAAGTCCCCGTTATGACCACCCCCTAAACGAGGTCGCCAGGCAGCTCGCCAGGGTGATCCCCGATCTCGAAGGCATGGGTCATCTGGTCGGCTTCGCCCTGCGCAAGCGTACCAGCAGAACACCTGCCAGCTAGTCTGTAGCAGCCATCATTGCGGATGGGGGAAAGCTCATGTTGTGCCTGTCATTTGATACCGATCACATGGACGATTCGCGCATGGCGGAGTTTTTGTCGCGGGTTACCTTCCCCGGGCAGGGCACGTTCTTTTGTACGCAAGTCTATGAAAGCCTTTCAGACAGCCGTCACGAACTGGCCCCCCATCCGTTCCTGCCAGAAGGTGGCGACTGGCAAAAAGAACTTGCCCGTATGCGCACCCTGTTCCCAAGGGCAAGGGGCTGGCGGTCTCATTCATGCGTCTTTTCCCATCTGCTGGCGGAATGGCTGGGACGCAATGACTATCTTTATGCCAGTACCAATGACCAGTATAATGACACCGGCATCACCCCGGTACGCCAGCCCTGGGGCCTGTGGCACATGCCAATCTATTATATGGACAATATGGACTTTTCCACCGGGCGTTTCTGGCCCGAAAGTGATCATGAGCCGTTCAGTGAAGAGGTGATAGAAAAAGCGCTTAACCAACCTGGTCTTTATATTTTCGATTTCCACCCCATTCACCTGATGCTCAACACACCAGATTTCGAGTTTTATGCCGCTGCCCGCGATCGTTTCAAGGCGGGCGAAGCGATTGAAAACCTGCGCTTTGAGGGAACAGGCACCTTAACCTTCTTTCAGAAACTCACCACGGCCATGCAGCAGGCCGAGCGGCGAAGCCAGACCCTGACAGAGGCCCTGGAAACATATATCGGATAGGATCAGTTGAATGTACCATGGGCTGGCCTTGCGATTATGCCTGCCGGTTAGTCGTTTTTCCTACAACTCGGCCTCCACGGTGTAGTTTCCAGAGCATTGATAAGCTTTTGCCGCAATGGTGCCGAGCCCGCCGGACTGGCGCACTGTCATGCCTTGAGACGACAGGGCAAAAGACGGGGCAGTCGTGGTTGAGGGATAGGTCCAGCCGGTGCCCGCAATGAAGGTCGCCCATTGAAAATCAACCGGTGTGCCATCTGGCGGTGCGTACAGGGTGACGGTCGGGGTAGTACGCATTTCCACGGGAAAGGCCAGGAAATCCGTATCGCAAAAATTGTCTGCTGGTGCAAAACCCAGGTAGGATTTGGCCTCAAGGGCATTGGCTGGCGCAACGTCAATAGGAAAGCTTTTGGTATAGTAGCGCTGACATAGCGCCACTTCAGTATAAAAGGGGCGTGGTTGCCACGGGGTCGCCTGAGCGCCAACTTCCAGTTTGAGCCGGGAAAAATTTGCAGTGCCGCCTGATGTGCTCTTAAGGCTTACGGCAAGTGAGCCGTTGTCTGCAACTGTCGTCAGGAGAGAGACAGAACGGCGGCCGGTTCCAGCTGTTATCACGCCCGAAACACTGCCGACGGTAATTGTCAGATCGGCTGATGGAGACTCAACAGAAAAAACCATCTGAGTCTGTGCAAAATTTTCAACGCCCCACAAGGCTGGTTCAATCACCTGCACAAGTTCGCCGCCGGAAAGTGTTACAACAAAATTTGAAACAGTGTAATTGCTCCCGCCGGTGCCCGCCTTCCAGCGGTCATGTCCATAGATGCCCGCAGTCAGCCCTCCCCCGGAAAAACCACGTTGATTTATGACAAAATCTCCATTGACCAAAAGATTTTCCGTGTTGGTCCCACCGTTGTAAAATGCGCTGTTGGGAAAAGAAACAGCACCGCTGGAACGATCGATTACAATGGCTTCATTCCAGTTTGCTCCATCTCCTGACACCTTGAATCGGTAATCATCATCACCCGTCAGCCCCATCTCGGCGCGCCCCGAAAAACCATTTTGAAAGAGCACCGAAGCCGTATCAGCAACCGCGGCCTTGTTTATTTTCAACTGATGGCCGTTCCCTTCATGATTGAACAAGCTGGCCGGAGAATTTACCGACAGGCGATTGGTGCTATCCGCAACGGCATTGACTCCGACCAGCAGGGCCGGGTTGACCGATCCGGTCCCGCCGCCATTCACCTCGACCCAGGCCACCGCATCAAAGACGAGCAATTTGTCTTCTTCGATGACCCAGTTGAGCCAACCCGCGCTTGGTGCATAAAATACCCAGGCATTGTCCTGGAAGGCGGCAATGTTATTGTCCTTGCCCGCCCATGCGCCACTGGCACCGGCAGCCACAATGTGACGCTGGCCATCGATTGGCGAAGCCGGTGGTGCCGTCAAATCGCGGTTCACAACAGAAGGCTGTACCACAACATCGAGCGTCCTTAGCGCCTCATTGTGGGTGATGTGTTTTTGCGCCTGCGCTGCAGCGATATAGGGCAATCCCAGATTTGGCGTTTGGCTCATATTCTTCTCCACGATTTTTAAGAAACTGCCACAGTATGACAGGTCTTGAGAATGTGAGGATAAGCCGTTGGTGTCTTGTTGATGATGCCTTGAAACTGGATGACAGGGGGTTGCATATGAAAACCAGCGGTGGCACCATCCGGACCACGACCAAAAACTTGTCGGCACCGCCGGCAGTCGGGAATTCGACTTTTATATCAATTCACCTTTGCTTGATCGCATATGAAAGTTCTGCTACCGCAGACACTTAACGAAAAACATGTAACCTGTCTCTTATA
>WFPQ01000028.1 GCA_015487515.1 Hyphomicrobiales bacterium
GATCTGAACCGGCTTTTTGAAGATCATGCCATCGGTTCGTAAGGCCAGTTTGTCAGGGTCATTGCGTATTGTCGCCGGCGGTCAGGCTGGTGGTCAGGCTGGTGGTCAGGCTGGTGGTCAGGCTGGTGGTCAGGCGGTTGCTCTGGTCTTCAGCCTGTTGTCATGGGACCTTATGAGCCTGAAGGCGAAGATCACCGCGATCAGGGCGAATGGTATGCTGCCTGCAACTATGCCATAGGCAATTCCGGTCAGATCTCCCCACATGGCGCCAATGGTTATGAAGGGCAGCACCCCTATGGTCTGCCGTGACCAGTTGAACCCGGTTGCCCAAAGGGGTTTGCCAAGATTGTTGAATGCGGCGTTGGTTACGAACAATATGCCGTTGAACAGGAATGCCGCCGCGGCAATCCTGCAGAACAGGTCGATCATCAGTGCCATGTCGCCGGTGGCCATGAATGCGGAAATTATGGCGTTGCGGGCAAGATAAAGTACTGCCCAGGCCAGCAGCACATAGGTGATGTTGAAGATTATTCCATCGATCAGGGTCTGTCTTGTCCTGTCCATCAGGCCGGCTCCGAAATTTTGCCCGATTATGGGTCCGACGGCGCCCGAAAGGGCAAATATTACTCCGAATGTCAAAGGGATCAGGCGATCAACTACCGCCTGTCCTGCCAGGGCCATGTCCCCGTATTCGGCAATTTTCTGCGCTATTATGAAGGCGCCGATCGGGGCCGCCAGGTTGGTCATTATCGCCGGTCCGCCGACCTTGGCCATTTCCCATATGTCCAGGCCGATCTTCCTGAAATCGGCAAATCTGGCCATGTCTGCGGCAACCAGCACCAGGTAGAGTCCATAGGCGGCAAAGCTTATCCTTGCAATCAGGGTAACGATTGCCGCCCCGGTCACTTCAAGGCCCAGGACAAAGATGAAGATCGGATCAAGAGCGGCGGTCAAAATCCCCCCTGCAAGGGTAATGTACATGGATTCCCTGGCCGCTCCCCAGGCCCGGAGTATTCCTATTGATATCATGCCAACGCTTACGAATGGCATGGCCGGCAGGATTATCAGCAGATAGCGCCGGGCGTGGACAAGGGCTGCCCCTTCTGCGCCAAGCATGTTCATGAACCAGCTTATCAGTACCAGGGAAACGGCTGCAAAGACCGTGCCAACCATCGCGGCCCCGGCCAGTGCGGAACCGGCATAGCGCCTTGCGTCATCTTCTCTGCCCTGTCCGATGGAGCGGGCTATCAGGACCGAGGCCCCGATCATCATCCCGACGGAAATGGCGATCAGAAACCCGATCACATAACCGGCCCGGCCCACTGCCGCCGTCTGGGCCGGGTCATTGAGCTGGGATATGTAGAACAGCGTGATTATGTCGACAAAGAACAGCGCCATCATGCCGATGGCGGCGGTTGATGTCATTATTATGACGTGGCGCATGGTCGAGCCCTGCGTGAACACCGCCCCGTTTCTGCTGCCCTGTCTGCCCATTGGTAACTCCGACCGCAAATCAATCGCCAACCTATAGGCCTGCCCCCGGTCGCAATCAAGGGATTAGATTGGTGATGAGCGCTATTGGTCAATATTGACCTGTTACTGGTTTTGTGGTCAGCCAGCCCGCCGGCGCGAGGCAACAAAGCCCGGCCGGCGCGAGGCCATTATAAAGCCCGCCGGCGCGAGGCAACAAAGCCCGCCGGCATCGTAAAGCCGGCTTCGTTCATTCCGGTGTCAGGTCAGTATCCCAACCAGAGGAAACTTCTGCAAGGCCTGCCTCGCAAAGCCTGCCTCGCAAAGCCTGCCTCCTGGGCGCCGGACCGGTGTTGCGTTCACGATTTTGGACCCTGTTCAAAATGTTTCTGATTTTTACGGCAATGCCGCAAATCCCTCCTTGAACCCGTTCAGGGAGACCGGTATTCCTATGCCTTCCTCCGGGGTTCGAAAGACCACGAAAATGGCATTTTGCCCGTTTGACAATATTTCGATCAGGGCATCATCCATTATGACCTCTGCAATGCACCCGTTGGGCAGGCATCTTACAAAGGCCACCCGGCCCATGTCCCGTCCATCCACGTTGAGTCCAAGCCCGTTTGGAAGCAGGACCCCCAGGGGCACCAGTACCCTTAGCAGCCTTGCCTGCTGGTCGGCGGTCTTGAGCACGATCACGCTCATTCCCACATTGGGCTGGTTTTCCGCGGTTATGTTTTGAATTATCGCGCATTGTTCCGAACTGGCGCCCGGCGGAGTGTCGCAACTCATCTGCCAGTCGCCGTGCTGGGATCTCACCACCCCCTGGGCCTGGACCGAAATCACGCCAAACATCAGCGTGGCGGCAATTATCGTGCATCTGAGCACTGTGTGTATTGCTGAATTTTTCAATTTTTCAAGATCTCCAAAAGGCGCAGGATTGCCTGTCGTTCGGTGTTGCCGGTCTGGCTGTGCCCGGCCCTGTTTTCACCTCATGGTGTCAGACAGCCCGGCGCTCATGTCAAGTATCAATGAGCCCTGTTATGCTGGTGCAATGGTCGCACCCTGAAATGGTGGCCTCCCGGTTGTATTTTATGGTGCTGAACATGTTATCTTGCGGCATGGAACATATCGGCATGGCTTTCATTCCGGCCCAGAACTGCGGCAGGCTCTGGGCGTTTTGTGGAAAAAATATCAAAATTTGCCCGAATGTTGCCATTAGGCGATTTTGCCGCACCTAAAATAAATGCTTATATTTGCTTAAAAGGCAACTTTATGTTCTAGGTAGCATCCATATGTTTAGTTTTGTGCGCTGAGTCGGCGTGCGAAGCTTTGTTTTCGTCTCGCTGTAGCTTTTCAAGGCGACAGCCGGGCTGGTCGAATGTACATACCGGGAAATCCAAAGGGGGATTCTGTGCAAACCATATCAACTCGCATAAAACGCCATGGCGGAAAATTTTCACAACTCCTGGCAGGTGTGCTGGCTTTCGTGGCAATCATCCTGCCCCGGGCCGTATCTGCCCAGGCCCAGCAGGATCCCCTGGGATATGCGGTGCCCGGACAGATGGGGCTGATGGGTTCGGTTACCACCATCATGGACAGTATCAGGGTTTTTCACGATGGCCTGCTGATGCCGATAATCACCGGCATAGTCATATTCGTTACCGTGATCCTGGCCTTCATTCTCATCCGCTTCAATGCCAGGGCCAACCCGGTTCCGTCCAAGACCACCCATAATGTACCCCTTGAGGTTGTCTGGACCGTGGTTCCCATAATCATTCTGGTTGTCATCGCCGTTCCCTCGTTTGGGGTTCTGGCAGATCAGCAGACCATTCCCGACGGGGAGCGCAAATATCTGGGGGCCAATATTTTCAGCATGGGCGACGTCGAGGTTCCGGCGCCCGAGCTTACGGTAAAGGTCACCGGCATCCAGTGGGCCTGGCAATATGACTATGTGGACTATGAGGGGGCTGATTATACCTCCTACATGCTGAACGAGGCTGATCGTGCCGAGCTCAAGCCCAACGAACCCCGCCTTCTGGCCACCGATTACGACCTGGTTATTCCGGTTGATACCACCGTTCGTGTTCAGGTTACTTCTGCGGTCGTCATTCATGCCTTTACCGTTCCCTCTTTCGGGATCAAGATTGATGCGGTTCCCGGGCGACTGAACGAAACCTGGTTCAACGCACGCAAGACCGGGATGTATTATGGCCAGTGTTCCGAACTTTGCGGTCGTGGCCATGCCTATATGCCGATTTCGGTCCGGGTGGTCTCCAAGGAGGAGTTTGCCAGATGGATTGCCGCGGTCGAGGCTGATGGCGTCGAAAGCGCCGCTTCCGTTCTCACTCCGATAACCTGAGGTTTTAGTTAGCCGGTTACGAGAAGATTTTTACGACAAGATTGTTAAAAGGGGCATGATTATGGCCGATGCAAATTCTAAACATGTTGATGCTCACGGGCATCCGACCGGATGGCGCAGATATGTGTATTCCACCAACCACAAGGACATCGGCACGATGTACCTTTTCTTTGCGATTTTTGCAGGGGTGATTGGCGGGGTTCTTTCCGGTTTCATGCGCTGGGAGCTTGCCGAACCCGGCATTCAGATTTTCAAGGGCCTTGCGGCCATGGTTTATGGTCTTGAAGGCGACGCTGCCCTTGATGGCGGCAAGCAGATGTTCAATGTGTTCACCACTGCCCACGGGCTGATAATGGTGTTCTTCATGGTCATGCCTGCGCTGATTGGCGGTTTTGGCAACTGGTTTGTGCCGATCATGATCGGGGCGCCCGATATGGCTTTCCCCCGCATGAACAATATCTCGTTCTGGCTTTTGCCGGCCGCTTTCACCCTTTTGCTGATGTCCCTGTTTTTCGAGGGGCCTCCGGGGCTTTATGGCGCAGGTGTCGGCTGGACGGTCTATGCGCCGCTTTCCACCACGGCCAATCCCGGTCCTGCGGTTGACTTTGCCATTCTGTCTCTTCACCTTGCCGGCGCCTCTTCCATCCTGGGGGCCATAAACTTCATCACGACCATATTCAACATGCGGGCTCCCGGCATGACCATGCACAAGCTGCCCCTGTTCGTCTGGTCGATTCTCGTGACGGTTTTCCTGCTTCTGCTTTCCCTGCCGGTGCTGGCCGGTGCCATTACCATGCTCCTGACCGACAGGAACTTCGGCACCACGTTCTTCAGCCCTGAAGGCGGTGGCGACCCGGTTCTCTACCAGCACCTGTTCTGGTTCTTCGGGCATCCGGAAGTTTACGTATTGATCCTTCCTGCCTTTGGCATTGTTTCCCACATCGTTTCGACTTTTTCCAAGAAGCCGATTTTCGGTTATCTGGGCATGGTCTATGCGATGGTCGCCATTGGCTTTGTCGGTTTCATCGTCTGGGCCCACCACATGTATACCACTGGCCTCAGCCTTAACGTTCAGCGTTATTTCGTTGCTGCCACCATGGTCATTGCGGTTCCCACCGGGGTCAAGATCTTCTCCTGGCTGGCCACCATGTGGGGCGGTTCCATTACTTTCAGGGCTCCCATGATGTGGGCTCTGGGCTTTATCTTCCTGTTCACCATAGGTGGCGTTACCGGTGTGGTTCTGGCCAATGCCGGGGCCGACCGGGTTCTGCATGATACCTATTACGTGGTGGCCCACTTCCATTATACCATGTCCATGGGTGCCACTTTTGGTGTATTTGCCGGCTGGTATTACTGGTATCCGAAGATATTCGGTATCATGTACAACGAGGCTCTGGCCAAGCTTCATTTCTGGACCATGTTCATCGGCGCCAACGTGATTTTCTTCCCCCAGCATTTCCTGGGACTTGCCGGCATGCCGCGCCGCTACGTTGATTATCCTGATGCCTATGCACTTTGGAACATGGTTTCTTCTGTTGGTTACCTGATCACCCTGCTTTCCATGTTCATCTTCCTGTGGTGCGTGATTGAGGCCTTCATGAAAAAGCGTGTGGCCGGGGACAATCCCTGGGGCGAAGGTGCCACCACCCTTGAGTGGACCCTTTCTTCGCCTCCTCCCTTCCATCAGTTTGAAACGCTTCCGCGTATCAAGTAGGCTTTGGTGGGGAGAACCGGCTTGGCATATATGGGCACCAGCGCCAACACTCAGTCTGCGGCTCTTGACCGCCAGGGTGCCGGTGCGGGCGTTGGTGACTTCATTGCCCTTTTGAAGCCTCGTGTCATGTCGCTGGTCGTGTTTACGGCCATCGTTGGCATGCTGCTTGCGCCGGTTGGTGTTCACCCGGTGATTTTTGTAATCGCCATTGCATCGATTGCCATCGGGGGCGGTGCCTCCGGTGCGCTTAACATGTGGTATGAATCGGATATCGACGCTCTGATGAGCCGTACCCGCAATCGCCCGATTCCGGCCGGGCGGGTTGACAGGGGGCAGGCCCTTGGTTTTGGTCTGGTCCTGTCTGTCGGCTCGGTTGCCCTGCTTGGACTGGCCAGCAACTGGCTTGCGGCTGCCCTCCTGGCCTTCACCATATTTTTTTATGCGGTTATCTATACGATCTGGCTCAAGAGGCGCACGGCCCAGAACATTGTTATTGGCGGTGCGGCCGGGGCCTTTCCTGCCATGATAGGCTGGGCTGCGGCCACGGGCTCCATCGGGATCGAGCCGGTGATTTTGTTCATGATCGTCTTCCTCTGGACTCCTCCCCATTTCTGGGCCCTTGCCCTTTACAAGAAGGGTGATTATGCGGCGGCCAACATCCCCATGCTGCCCAACGTGGCCGGGGAGAGGGTCACAAAGATACAGATTTTAGTTTATTCCCTGTTGCTTGCTGCCTTCAGCCTGTTGCCGTTCTGGCTCGGTTTTGCCGGCATTGCCTATGGTCTGGTAGCTGGTGCCTCGGGCCTGGGCATGGTCGGTCTTTCGGTTCATCTGCTTGCTGCTTCTGGCAAGGCCATGCGGGTGCGTTCCCGGCGGCTTTTTTCATTTTCCCTTTTATATCTGTTTGTGGTTTTTCTGGCGCTTTTGCTTGAAACCCTGGTACTCAGATCAGAAATTTTGACCGTAATCTTGTGATGGAGCAGGTATTGATAATGAGCAAGGATCAGGCTGTGGACGAACATGAAGAAAATCGTCTCAAGCGCCAGCGGGTGCGTTCCATTGTCATAGCACTGGCACTTGCGGCTTTTGTAATGACCTTTTTTGTCCTGACCATGGTAAGAATGGGTCCTGAACTGTTTGTGAGGCCATTGTAATGAGCACCATTTCCCCGACTTTTTCCAATTCTCCGGCCAGCAATGATTCCGGCAGGAGCAATCTCAGGACTGCGCTTATATGTGCGGGTGTTTTTTTTGGCATGGTCGGCGTTTCATTTGCCGCGGTTCCCCTTTACCGGCTGTTTTGCCAGATAACCGGTTATGCGGGCACGACCCAGGTTTCCGAGGGCAATGTCAATGGCATAATCGACCGCGAGATGTCCGTGCGTTTTGACGCCACCGTTTCCAGCGCCCTTGACTGGACCGTTGTTCCGGCCAAGACCGTTACCGACAGGGTGGGTGAGGTCAGAGTGGTAACCTATCGCGCCACCAACAATTCTGATGTTCCCATAACCGGAACGGCATCCTTTAACGTGGCGCCCAGCATTGCCGGGGCCTATTTCAACAAGATAGAATGTTTCTGCTTTACGGAGCAGACTCTTGCCCCTGGTGAATCGGTCGAAATGCCCATAACATTTTTTCTTGATCCTGAATTAGACAAGGTTCGTGAACTTGATACCGTTACCGATATAACCTTGTCCTATACGTTTTATGCTTCAGATAGCAGGAGTAGCTAAATATGTCGTCAGCAACGAAAAATCATGATTATCATCTGGTGGAACCCAGCCCGTGGCCGGCTGTCGGCTCCCTTGCTGCATTTGTCATGGCGCTTGGTGCCATCATGTGGATGCGCGATGTTACTCCATGGCTGTTTTTCATTGGTTTTGCCGGTGTGCTTTACACCATGTACGGCTGGTGGGCCGATGTGGTTCACGAGGCAAATTCCGGTGATCACACCGAGGTGGTTCAGTTGCATCACCGCTATGGCATGATCCTGTTCATTGCCTCCGAGGTGATGTTTTTCGTTGCCTGGTTCTGGGCCTATTTCGATGGCTTTTTCCGCATAGACGATGTTGAACAGTTTACTCGCGTTGCCGTATCGGGGGGGGTATGGCCTCCAAAGGGAGTAGAACTCTTCAATCCATGGCACCTGCCCCTGTTCAATACCCTGGTATTGCTGGCTTCGGGGACCACGGTCACCTGGGCCCATCACGCATTGCTCGAGGGAGATCGCAAGGGTCTTAAGTGGGGCCTGGCCCTGACCATTGCCCTTGGGGTTCTCTTTACCACGGTGCAGCTGATTGAATATGGCCAGGCAGGGTTTTCCTTCTCCGGCAATATCTATGGAGCCACTTTCTTCATGGCTACCGGGTTTCATGGTTTTCATGTTTTTGTGGGTACCATATTCCTGATAGTCTGCCTTGTTCGTGCCCTTAAGGGGGACTTTACTCCCAAGCAGCATTTGGGTTTTGAATTTGCCGCCTGGTACTGGCATTTTGTTGATGTGGTATGGCTGTTCCTGTTTGCCTCGATTTATGTCTGGGGCAGTTCGTTTGGAGCCCTTGCCCATTAGCCGGATGGCATGATGAAATGATCACAGGATGGAAGGGTGCAGTTTTGCACCCTTCTTTGATTTTGCCGCCCCGGGATCTGCCGGTTCTTCTGTTTTCCTCAAGGCCATGTCCGTCATCGTTTGTTTTGAACCCCGTACCCTGAGTGTTGATTGGATTGCCCAGGCAGCATTTTGTAGACAAAACCCCAGCCGGAGCCGACCAGTTATCCCATGACCAAGCTTTCCCAATCAGAACTTTCTCCATGGATCATAGGATTGAGGGGAAAATGCCCCCACTGCGCCAGGGGTAATCTGTTTGGCGGTTTTCTTTCTGTGAATTCCAGTTGCGGGGTTTGCGGCCTGGATTTTTCCTTTGCTGACAGTGCTGATGGTCCGGCCATTTTCATTATTTTCATAGTCGGGGCCATCGTTGTCGCCCTGGCCCTTTGGGTTGATGTGATGTTCAAGCCTTCCATGCTGGTTCATCTTGCCCTTTGGATACCAACCACGATAATCTTGGCGGTTTTGCTCATGCGTCCATTCAAGGGCATAATCATCACCATGCAATACAGGCTTTCGGCCCGGGAGGGGAAAAGTGAATAGTTCCATTGGTTCAAGCGTCAGTGATGATTTTGACAAGGGTGAAAAACCGTCGGGCAAATCCAGGCTCAACCGCATAAGCTTTGTCGTTTTCATGCTGATGCTCATGGTCCTGTTTGTTTTTCTGGGCAACTGGCAACTTCAGCGTCTTGAATACAAGAATGCCATGATTGCCGATATCGAGGAGCGTGTCGGCAACGATCCCATTGAATTGCCCCCGGTTTCCGAATGGGTTGGCTTTGACCCTGAAGTCTATGATTTCCGCCCGCTGGAATTGACCGGGACTTTCGATCACAGCCAGACCATAAGGGTTTTTACATATCTTACCGCCGCCGATGGCACCCATTATGGTCCCGGTTACTGGATTGTTGCGCCGTTTTATCTCAAGGACGGGGGCATGATTTTCGTAAATCGCGGCTATGTTCCCCAGTTTCTGGCTGATGGTTTCATTGATGGTGGTGCCGGTCCTGTTGGCGAGGTTACCCTTGTTGGCCTTGGCCGGGTTACCGAGCCGACCAATGCCTTTACCCCGGGGGCCGATTTTGAAAACCGTATTGACTATGTAAGAAACGTTGATCGTCTGATCCAGTTTCTGGACGAGCCGCCGGACGAGCCTGTTGCCCCAATTTATTTCAATGCCGGCCTGACACCTGACGGTTCCCTGCCCCAGGGCGGTGAAACCCGGCTGACCATTGTCAACAAGCACCTTGAATATGCCATAACCTGGTTTGCCCTTGCGCTTCTGACTCCCATTTTGCTGGTGTTCTGGATGCTTAGGGACAGAAAAAAAGCCTGAGTTGGACTTTTGCACAATTTGTTTAATCATCGTGTGGCATTTGCAGGTGCATCGACTGTTGCCTGCATTATTCCTTTTCCTTAGTATCCATTTCCTGTTTTGGCGTTTTCACAATGTCGAGGGCGAGAGACCCGGGCTTTTTCAATGAAATATGTTTCAACACGTTCCCAGGCCCCCGAATTGGGCTTTTGCGATGCTGTCATGGC
>WFPQ01000029.1 GCA_015487515.1 Hyphomicrobiales bacterium
CTTCCATAGCCTCCTGCTCCACCACCATTTCCCCGGGGGGAGAGATGATCACGAATCCCCCATCCACATTCACGCGGGGAACCACCTCGCGGGTAAAGGAGAACAGAACCGTCCTCCCGGACCTTTCCCTTATTTCCAGCAAGTCCCCCGCCCCGTAATTTTGCACCGCCACCACCTTGCCCAGGCACGTGCCATCTTCCAGGCGGGCCGAAAGGCCGATCAGGTCCACATGAAAAAACTCGTCATCCCCGTGATCATTGTTTTTGCAACCCTCCGAAAGGGCATCCCTTGTTACAAACAGCTCAAGCCCGTTAAGCCTTTCGGCCCCGGTCCTGTCATCGATATTGCTGAACTTGGCAATCAGAGCGGCCTGGCCCGCCCGGGATTTGCCCCCCGGCACCGGGCGCAGTCTCTCTATCAGTAGTTCAAGGCCCGGCCTTGAAGTGGCAAGGGGACCATAAGCGGCAATGGCCAGAGGGTCCCGGGTGAACGAAGTCAGGCGGACCTGTCCGTTCAACCCATGGGCCGCCCCGATGCGGCCCATGAGTATCAGTCTCTTTCCGGGGCTAGGCTGCTGCCCGGACATGATTATTCCGCGGCCGCCTCTTCACTGCCCGCCGATCCCTCGTCCGCTTCGGCTGCCGCCTTTGCATCCGCCTCGGCCTGGGCTTTTTCCTCGGCCCTCTCAAGGGCCTTCTTGCCCGGCTTGGCCTTGTTGGGATTGTTCTGGGCTTCCCGTTTCAATATGCCGGCAGCATCCAGAAAGCGGGCCACCCGATCGGTGGGCTTGGCCCCGACCGAAAGCCAGTGTCTTGCCCGCTCCTCGTCCAGTTTTACCCGGTCTTCGCTGTCTTTTGGCAGCATGGGATTGTAGGAGCCTATGCGCTCGATGAAACGCCCGTCACGGGGTGCACGCACATCGGCCGTGACGATGTGATAATAGGGGCGCTTTTTGGAGCCCGCACGGGCCAGACGAATTTTCAGTGCCATTGTTTTGTTCCTTGTTTTGATTTCAGGTTTTTCGAATTTTCAGGGTTGAAACGCTGAAAAAAGAATCATTTCTTCTTGCCCGGACCGGACCCCAGGCCGGGAAGACCGGGGAATTGCGGCTTGCCCGGATCCGGCAGGCCCGAAGATTTTGCCAGGCTGGAAAAATCCCCGGGGAGCTTTTCTGCCATTTTGGCTGCCCCGCTTTTGCCTGCAGGGGCATCCCGGGAGGTCGAATCTGCATCGATGCCCATTTCCCTGGCCATTCTTTCCAGCTCGGCCGGATTCATGCCTGAAAGGTCGGGCATGCTCCCCGCTCCCATTCCTCCCATGCCCGGAGGCATCCGGCCGCCAAACATCGAGCCCATGGCCGCCCCCATGCCCCCGCCCCTGGCCATTTTTTTCATCACGGCGGCCATCTGCCGGTGCTGTTTTATCAGCTTATTGATCTGGGAGACCTCGGTTCCCGAACCGGCGGCAATGCGCTTGCGGCGCGAGGCATTCAGGAGTTCGGGACGCTCGCGCTCCTTCCTGGTCATGGAAGAAATTATCGCGATCTGGCGATCGAAGGTCTTTTCGTCCACATTGGCCCCGGCCATGGCCTTTTTCATCTGGCCCATGCCCGGCATCAGTCCCATCAGCGCCCCCATGCCGCCCATTTTTTTCATCTGCAGCAATTGATTGTGCAGGTCATTGAGGTCGAAAATGCCCTTCCTGGCCTTTTTGGCCATTTTTTCGGCATCCTCGATGGAAACGGTTTCCGCCGCCTTTTCCACCAGGGAGACGATGTCTCCCATGCCCAGGATCCTGTCGGCCACCCGCCTGGGGTGGAATTCCTCCAGCCCGTCCATCTTTTCCGAGGTGCCGATCAGCTTTATCGGCTTACCGGTGACGGCGCGCATGGAAAGGGCTGCCCCCCCGCGTCCATCCCCGTCCATCCGGGTCAGAACGATACCGGTTATTGCCACCCTCTGATCAAAGGATCTGGCCAGGTTGACCGCATCCTGCCCGGTCAGGGCATCGACCACCAGCAGGATCTCATGGGGATTGGTCGCCTGCTTGATCCGGGCGGTTTCCTCCATCAGTTCTTCATCGATGTGGGTTCGCCCGGCCGTATCCAGAATGAAGACGTCATAACCGCCCCGCCTGGCCTCGTCGGCGGCCCGGCTGGCAATTTGCAGCGGGCTCTGCCCGGCAACTATTTCCAGGGTATCAACCCCGATCTGCTCCCCCCTGTCTC
>WFPQ01000030.1 GCA_015487515.1 Hyphomicrobiales bacterium
CTTTTCCTCGTCATGGCCGGTTTCTCCCAAAAATTCCTTTTCCAGCCGGTCGGCCTGTTCCCCGTGCTTGCGCTCTTCCATCGCCAGGTCGCCCAGCAATTTGCGCAAATCCACATCCTGGGTCTGTTTTGCCGCCTCGCTGTAGAAACGATAGGCGCTTTGTTCCATCTCCCAGACCTGCTGGCGAATGACTTCTATGGAAAGTTCCTTCATCAGCCAGACCGGCTTGCGGCTTAAAAACCCGCGTACATGTTCGCGTCTTATGGGAACCAGTTTTTCCCCGTATTGCTTCTTGTAAAGGGCCAGCAGCTTCTTGCGGTGTTCGTCCTCTTCCTGGGCCATGCCATCAAAGATCTTGGCCGAGGCGGGGTATTCCTGTCTTATCTTGTCGGCATATGCGGAATATATGCGCCCGTCCTCTTCTTCTGCGCCGATGGCCAGCGAGAGTATTTCGGCTCCATTCAATGATGAGAAATCGCGCTTTGCAGGTTCGATGAAACGGTTGAGCATGGTCATACCCCCGGCATTTATTGATTCTTGTTTCAGGCTACACCTTTGTAAAACCAATTCCGAATGTTTTTTGCCGGTTCAGGAAAAAACGGCCATGAACCGGATATGGCAGCTCTGCGGCAAGCCTGTTTTACTGCAAATCGCTTCGGACGAATTCGGCCAGGTTTTCGTTCTGGGTGAAATAGACCAGCCCAAGAACAATGATTATTACCATTATCATCCAGCGATTTCTGGTTCTGGAGTTCATTTGTTTCTTCTTTATTCCCGTTATTTTACGGAAAATTCCGTTGAACACTGAAACATTGCCGGAAAAAATCCCATTCCTGCGGTGAATATGGAAAAACTCCGGGGGCGGTTGTATTTCGTCAGGGCGTTTCCGATTCTGCCATTCCGGCCCGAACGCAACAAGGCCATGCCCCCAAAACATGTGGCCATGGCCCTGCTTGTTTCACTAAGTCTGGCTGTTCCGGCAGGAACATGATCCCGCTGCATTTCACGGGGGGCAATGGATGCTGGCCATTGATAACCGGATCAGGAATGGGGCGGCGGGCCGCCGATTTTTGGATTTAGCACAACCCGGGTTCCCAGTTTCACCCGGGAATAGAGGTCGACTATCTGGTCATTGACCAGCCGGGCGCAGCCATTTGAAACCGCTCCCCCGATGGTTCTGGGGTCATTGGTTCCATGCAGGCGCAGCATGGAATCCTGATTCTTGCTGTTGTAAAGATACATGGCCCTGGCCCCAAGGGGGTTGTCCAGGCCGCCGGGCATGCCGTTCCTGTAGGGCAGGTAAAGTTCCGGTTCTCGCTTTATCATGTCCGGGGTCGGGGTCCATGTGGGCCATTCTTCCTTGCGGCCCACGTAAAACTCTCCGGGATGATAAAGGTTTCCCCGGCCCACTCCCGTCACGTAGCGGATTGCCTTGTTGCCCGGCATGGTCCAGTACATGTAGAACCTGTTGGGATCCACGTGTACCTCCCAGGGGCCGACTTTCGGGTCTATGTCGACCACCCTTGGCAAATGGGCTGGCGGAAGGTCGTAATCCGGAATCAGCGCATCTTTTCCGCCGTCGGCCAGCGAAGCCAGGGGCATTGTCGTGGAGGCAAGACTCAACGAGCCGGCGGCTATGCCGGCTTTTACAAAGTGACGACGGTCAAACATCATGTATTTATCCCCAATGTTTCAATATTCCGCGGGACCATTCTTAAATCCCGCTCCCGGTAAGGTTCATGAAAATGGCACCCTAACCGCAAAATAGTCAATAAAATTTTACTTGGCCAATAACGTTTTCGTAAGTTCGAATAGAGTACTTGCGCGCATATGCGAACTTGTGATCGCGCTGGGTTCAAGCCCGGTTCCAGGCCCCGGACAGCGGGTCGGAATCCCCGTTTCAGGATGGGCATTGCCCATATTTGTTCTTTGCCGTCCATGTGAAACCTGCTACATGCGCCCTTACAATGAAGACAGCACTGAAGAATATACGCAACTTTTCCATAGTTGCCCATATTGATCATGGAAAATCCACCCTGGCCGATCGCCTCATTCAAAAGACCGGGGGGCTGAGCGATCGTGAAATGAGCGCCCAGGTGCTCGATTCCATGGACATCGAAAAAGAGCGCGGCATAACCATAAAGGCCCAGACCGTTCGTCTCAATTACAGGGCAATGGATGGACAGACCTATACGCTCAACCTGATAGATACTCCCGGTCACGTGGATTTTGCCTACGAGGTGAACCGCTCACTTGCAGCCTGCGAGGGCTCCCTCCTGGTCGTTGATGCGGCCCAGGGGGTCGAGGCCCAGACCCTGGCCAATGTTTACCAGGCCATAGAGGTCGACCACGAGATCGTTCCGGTATTGAACAAGATCGATCTGCCGGCGGCCGAGCCGGAGCGGGTAAAGGCCCAGATCGAGGATGTCATCGGCCTTGATGCATCGGATGCGGTTGAGATTTCTGCCAAGACCGGCCTTGGCATTGATGACGTTCTTGAGGCCATAGTCAATCGCCTTCCCGCTCCCGTGGGGGATGGGGATGCTCCCTTGAAGGCCATGCTGGTTGATAGCTGGTATGATGCCTATCTGGGGGTCGTGGTACTGGTACGGGTGATTGACGGCACCATAAGAAAGGGCCAGAAGGTTCGCATGATGGCAACCGGTGCCACCTATGACCTGGACCGGGTCGGGGTTTTTACACCCAAGCTGTTGCAGACCGATGAACTCGGCCCCGGCGAGATCGGTTTCATCACCGCTTCCATCAAGGAGGTTGCCGATACCAATGTCGGAGATACCATAACCGACGACAAGAACCCGTGTGAAAAGGCGCTGGAAGGGTTCAAGCCTGCCCAGCCGGTGGTTTTTTGTGGGCTGTTTCCGGTCGATGCCAACGATTTCGAGGATCTGCGCGCCGCCATGGGCAAACTGCGTCTTAATGATGCCAGCTTTTCCTTCGAGATGGAAACCTCTGCGGCCCTCGGGTTTGGTTTTCGCTGCGGTTTCCTTGGCCTGCTGCACCTGGAAATCATCCAGGAGCGCCTGAGCCGCGAATTCAATCTCGACCTGATCGCCACCGCCCCTTCCGTGGTCTATGAGGTTGCCATGACCGATGGTTCGACCATTTTGCTGCACAATCCGGCCGATCTGCCCGATGTGGTGAAAATCGATCATATCAGGGAGCCCTGGATCAAGGCGACCATTCTGACTCCGGATGAATTCTTGGGTCCGATCCTGAAATTGTGCCAGGACAGGCGCGGCATTCAGACCAATCTTACCTATGTGGGCAACCGGGCCATGCTTGAATATGAATTGCCGCTTAATGAGGTGGTGTTCGATTTTTATGACCGGCTCAAATCCATGTCCCGTGGCTATGCAAGTTTTGATTATGCGCTGGATGAATATCGCGAGGGTGACCTGGTCAAGCTCAGCATTCTGGTCAATTCTGAACCGGTCGATGCCCTTGCCATGCTGGTACACAGATCGGCGGCCGAAAGCCGGGGCCGCACCATGTGCGAAAAGCTCAAGGACCTGATTCCCAATCACCTGTTCAAGATTCCGATTCAGGCCGCCATCGGGGGGCGGGTGGTGGCCCGCGAAACCATTTCGGCCCTGCGCAAGGACGTGACGGCAAAATGCTATGGCGGTGATGCAACCCGCAAGCGCAAGCTTCTGGACAAGCAAAAGGCCGGCAAGAAACGCATGCGCCAGTTCGGCAAGGTCGAGATACCGCAGGAGGCTTTCATCAAGGCGCTGAAAATGGGTGAATAAGGGGCGGCTTTTCATTTTCCCGAGATGGTCATTGCAATGGGCAATGGCTTTGAAATTATTTGCAGATCGCCCTGATGGCTGATGTTTTCGTGCAACATTTCCCGGTATTGCCCATATTGTCTTGACCCTGTCACATATCTCCGGTGGATGACCCGGCCTGAGACATTCGATGGCCTTGCCTGTATTCATGCTGGCTGTGGATTTTCCTTTTGCCTTGCTACCCGGCATTTTAGGGTTTAAGGGCTTGCCTTGAGAAACCGAACGGTCCCGGCGCCTGGTTTCTTTCAGAACGATGGCCGGACAGGATTGGAAATCAAGAATTGCTGAAACGAATGACCGCCTCCATGGCGGAGGGTTTTGCCGTCCCTTCAACGGGCCAGTTGCGCACGGATGTGTTGTCGGGCCTGACGGTGGCCCTGGCCCTGGTGCCCGAGGCGGTGGCCTTTTCCTTCGTTGCCGGGGTACACCCCCTGGTTGGTCTTTATGCGGCGTTTATCATTGGCCTGGTAACTGCCCTTGTCGGTGGCAGGCCGGGAATGATTTCCGGCGCCACCGGGGCCCTGGCGGTGGTCATGGTTTCCCTGGTTGCCCAATATGGGGTTCAGTATCTGTTTGCCACTGTCATCCTCATGGGTATCATTCAATTGCTTGCAGGCCTGATGCGCTGGGGAAAGTTCATTCGCCTGGTGCCCCATCCGGTAATGCTGGGCTTTGTCAACGGGCTGGCCATCGTGATTTTTCTGGCCCAGCTTTCCCAGTTCCAGACCCCGCCGCCAGAGGGAGCCGTGGCCGGTCCCCATGGGGTTGCGGCCGGTCAGTGGCTTTCGGGCAATGCCCTTTATCTCATGCTTGGGCTTACGGTCCTGACCATGGCCCTGATCCAGTTTGCCCCAAAGGCCATTACCAGGATCATTCCTGCTCCCCTGCTGGCAATTCTGGTGGTTTCTGCGATCGTTATCGGGTTTGACCTTGACGTGCGCTCCGTTGGTGACCTTGCCTCCATAAAGGGTGGCCTGCCGCAATTTTCCATTCCCATGGTTCCCCTGAACCTGCAGACCCTGGAAATAATCCTGCCCTATGCGGCAATCCTGGCTGCAATAGGCTTGATAGAATCCCTTCTTACCCTGAATCTGGTTTCCGAAATGACCGGAACCAGGGGAGGGGCATCAAGGGAATGTGCTGCCCAGGGCACGGCAAACATCATTACCGGTTTTTTTGGCGGCATGGGCGGCTGCGCCATGATCGGCCAGTCCATGATCAATGTCAGGTCTGGCGGCCGCACCCGCTGGGCCGCCGTTTCCGCGGCATTGTTTCTGCTGGGATTCATCGTTTTTGCTTCCGGCCTGATAGAGGCCATTCCCCTTGCGGCGCTGGTCGGGGTGATGTTCATGGTGGTAATCGGCACTTTTGCCTGGCGTTCCATTCGCATCATGGCAAGGGTTCCATTGTCGGATTCCCTGGTCATAGTCCTGGTTACCATCGTGACGGTCATGACCGACCTGGCCACGGCGGTTGTCGTCGGGGTGATAATTTCGGCCCTCGTCTATTCATGGAACGCTTCCACCCGCATGCGGGCCACCATCAGCATCGATGAGCTCAGCCCGGACACGAAGATCTACAAGCTTCATGGCCCCTTGTTCTTTGGTTCTGTCGAAAGTTTCAATTCCCTGTTCGACCCGGTCAACGACCCGGAGACGGTGATAATAGACTTTCTTGAAAGCCGGGTGGTCGATCATTCCGGCCTGCAGGCAATCGATGCCCTGGCCGAAAAGTACCAGGCCAACGGTACCACCCTGAAACTTCGTCATCTTTCAAGGGATTGCCAGGTTCTGCTCAACAAGGCCGGACAACTGGTCGAACCCGGCAAGGAAGATCCCCAATACGGGCTGGCGGTCGATTATTCCATTCGCCATGGCCAGCTCAATGCCGGCCACCAGTCATGAGCCGGACTTTGGCGGTTCGGTATGGTCTGGCCCTTTGATGGCTCCGTGCAACGGGGTTTTTCAGTGAAATTTTGCGGTGAAACCTTTGCAGTTAAGTTTTTTTGCCGGCTCAACCTGATCTTAACACCAGTTGGACAGATTATGCCCCGATCTTTTCATTTTTCAGGGTGTACCCATGATTGATGCGCCTTCCAGGCCGTCGGGGTTTGGCCAGACGGGAATCTTGCTGGCATTCTGGGTTCTCGTCTGTGCCATTTTCATATTCCGTGCCTTTTCCGGCGCCTCTGCCATTCCCCTGATCGGGGATTCCGACGATGCCATGCGCCTCGTTGTCGTCCAGGATTTCCTGGCCGGTCAGGGCTGGTATGACAAGACTCAATACCGGCTCAACACCCCCTTTGGTGCTCCCATTCACTGGTCGAGGCTGGTTGATTTGCCGATAGCCGGTCTGATTTTGATTTTCCGACCCTTTTTTGGTGAATTTGCCATGACCCTGACCGCCTGGGTCTGGCCTCTGCTCCTGTTGCTGGTTCTGCTTTATCTCTCGGTCAGGATAACCACCTTCCTGGTTGGCCCCGACGGACTTCTGCCCGGCCTGGTGCTGCCGGTATTATCGGCTGCCATATTGGTGGAGTTCGCCCCGGGAAGGGTTGATCATCACGGTATCCAGATAATCCTGTCCCTGGCCATCGTCTATGCCAGCATGCGGGCATGGGAGGAGAAGGGGTGGGCCATCTGGGCCGGGGCCCTGGCTGCGATTTCCCTGGCCATCGGCATGGAAACCCTGCCCCAGATAGTGGTGGTGGTTGCCGTTTTTGGTCTTTACCACGTCTTTGAACCCAAAAGGGGCGCAACGACCCGCCTGTTTGGCTTGTCCTTTGCTTTTTTTGCGTTGCTAAACCTTGCCCTGGCCCAGCCGCCCGGGCAATGGGCAGAGCCGGCCTGTGATGTCCTTTCCATCGTTCATGGGGCCGCTGCCATCGGGGTTGCCCTTGTATTCATGGTCGTCACGCTGCTGCCCCTTGGAAAATGGTATTCAAGAATGGGGGCCCATGGTCTTTTGGGTCTGCTGATGGTTGGCGCCTTGCTTGCGGTTTATCCCTGTCTCTTATACACATCTC
>WFPQ01000031.1 GCA_015487515.1 Hyphomicrobiales bacterium
CTCAATTTCCCTTTTCGTTAAATATCACGTGCTGTTTCGCATATTGTGTGCCTGCCTGCCGGAGGACGGGAGCGTTACTTGTTATCTTTGCGCCTGGGGCGCTGTTCATGTTGCCAGTCATGTCCTTGCTGATCAGGTGCGAAGGGGGCCACATGGATAGCCACTGTCCCTGTTTCACACAAGATAGGGGTAAAAAATATACTAGCCAAGGGGGGAGTTAGCGAGTATAAGGCCCACCAATCCCCAGTAATTGTCTTCTGGATGAACCGGCCCCGACCGGCCGATGAAATGGACTTGCGGACCTGAACGGACGCAATGGCACGAATGCAGACTTGAGAGAATCATCATGGCAGTTCCAAAGCGAAAAACCACCCCTTCAAAACGCGGCATGCGCCGCTCGGCCGATGCATTGGCCCGTCCCACCTATGTGGAAGACAAGGACAGCGGTGAATTGCGCCGTCCCCATCATATCGATCTGAAGACCGGCATGTATCGCGGCCGCCAGGTGCTGGAGCCCAAAAACGGCTAGGTTCCGCGCTCGGTTGTACGACGGGCCGCCAAGGGATGATGGCAGGTCCGGCGCCCACCCCGCCGGTGGCTGCCGGCTGCCGCTGATTGTATGACCCTGATGATGGCGGTGATTGTCCCCTGGTCCGTTGCAAACGGGGTGCCTGGTTCAGGTTTTTGTTTCGGGCGGCGTCTGGTTTTTCTGAGCGGGTCATGTATCCTTGTCCAAGGCTGCAACGGGGACAGGTAAGCCGTGCGGCAATGGGAACGAAGTTGTTGCGGGGCGAATTTTCAGGGGGAATTGCTTGATGGGAAACGCCAGACAGTCTTTTCGGGTCGAAAGGGATTCCATGGGAACCATCAATGTTCCCCGGGACAAGTATTATGGGGCCCAGACTGCCCGTTCCCTGCTCAATTTCAGGATTGGCACCGAAAGAATGCCCATTGAAATAGTGCGGGCCTTCGGAATTCTGAAAAAGGCAGCGGCTCAGGCCAACAGTGAACTGGGCCTGCTTGATGAGCATATTGCCGAATTGATAGTGATGGCCGCCGACGAGGTCATTGCCGGCAGGCTGGATGATCATTTTCCCCTGGTCGTATGGCAGACGGGTTCGGGTACCCAGTCCAACATGAATGTCAACGAGGTCATTTCGAACCGGGCCATCGAACTGGCCGGCGGGGAGATGGGATCAAAAACCCCGGTTCATCCCAATGATCACGTGAACAAGTCCCAATCGTCCAATGACACTTTTCCCACTGCCATGCACATTGCGGCGGTGATTGAAATCGAGGAAAACCTTCTGCCAAGGGTAAGGACCCTGCGTGATACCCTTGATGGCAAGGCCAGGGAATACGGGGATATCGTCAAGATCGGGCGCACCCATCTGCAGGATGCCACCCCCCTTACCCTCGGGCAGGAAATTTCGGGCTGGGTCGTGCAACTGGACAATGCCCAAAAGGCCATAAGGGCGACCTTGCCGCAACTTCACGAACTGGCCCTTGGGGGCACCGCGGTGGGAACAGGGCTCAATACCCATCCCGAATATGCCGGGCTGGTGGCAGAAAAGATTGCCCTTTTGAGCGGGCATGACCTGGTGAGCGCTGCCAACAAGTTCTCGGTGCTGGCGGCCCATGATGCCTTTGTGGGCACTTCGGGGGCCCTGAAGCAGCTTGCCAGTGCCTGCATGAAAATCGCCAACGACGTGCGCTGGCTGGCCTCGGGGCCGAGATGCGGGATCGGCGAGCTTGCCCTGCCCGAAAACGAGCCGGGTTCTTCGATAATGCCGGGCAAGGTCAACCCGACCCAGTCGGAGGCGATGACCATGGTCTGCGTACAGGTGTTCGGCAATGATGCAACCATCGGATTTGCCGGATCCCAGGGCAATTTCGAGTTGAACGTGTTCAAGCCGGTAATGGCCTATAACCTGCTGCAATCAGCCAGGCTGCTGGGGGATGCATGCCTGAGTTTCAATGATAATTGTGCGGTGGGATTAGAGCCGATTCATGAAAATATCGATGCCCATCTGCGAAATTCCCTGATGCTGGTTACGGCGCTGAACAATTCCATTGGCTATGACAATGCGGCAAAAATCGCAAAATATGCTCACAAGAACAATACCACCCTGCGGGAGGCGGCAATAAAGCTCAAGCTCCTGAGCGGCGAGGAATTCGACAGGGAAGTGCGACCGGAACGGATGGTGGGACCGCTTGAAATCTAGGTCCTGACCTCAGGCCCCGTACGTCCGGACGGACAAGGGGGCGGTGGTGTTCCTGTTTCCGAGGCTGTTCCTGATCCGGATCATTCATGCCTCCAGCTGAAAGTTGAAACCTGCCGGCATGGACCTGGTGGCATTGCGCCGGGCCTTTGCATAGGCGTTGGCGGCAAGGTGAAGCGGGGCGCGCCGGCGCCGGCGCTGGGTTGGCAGGTTGTTGTATTCTGCGATCAGGTGAGAGAGGAAATGGGCCGGAATCCTGCTGATGTGAAGGGAAGGGCGCGGCCTTGCCGGTCCCAGGGCCACCGGC
>WFPQ01000032.1 GCA_015487515.1 Hyphomicrobiales bacterium
GCGTTCAAGGCGATAATCTACCTGGCTTTCAAAGCCCTCAACCCGCAAGACGGTCCTGGAGGGTCCGGAGCCACCGGTCTTACTCCCTAAGGTTTGCGGCAGGAACGCAGCTCCGGTAATCTCGAACGGAGAACCAAGGGCGCCGGAAAAAACCTTTATGGCCGTCTTCAGGTCAAGCCCCGAAACAACGAGGCTGGCCTCGCGCTCGTTGCGGGGGAGAACCTTGAAGGAAACCTCGCTCAAGACCCCAAGAGTACCAAATGATCCGGCCATGAGCTTGACCAGGTCGAGCCCGGTGACGTTTTTCATCACCCGGCCGCCACTCTTGATGACCTGCCCTTGCCCATTGACGAAGCGGACCCCGATGAGACTGTCGCGGCAGGCCCCGGCCTGAACCCGGCGCGGGCCGGAAATGTTTGCACCGACAATGCCACCGATGGTTGGCCTGCCCTTCGAGGAAAACAGGGAACGGTGGTCCATGGGCTCAAAGGCCAGGCGCTGATTTTCGCCGGCAAGGGTCTTTTCGATTTCGGCCAGGGGGGTTCCGGCCTTGGCAATGATGGTAAGGGCCCCCGGTTCATAAAGGCTAATACCGGAAAGCCTGGCCAGGGAAAGGGTGTTCCTGGCCCTGACCGGATGACCCAGGCCGTCCCTGGTGCCGGCGCCGATGACGCGCAGGGGTGTACCCTTGCCTGCCGCCGCGGCCACTGCCTGGGCAATTTCGTCTTCACTGACGGGCAGAATGGGAGAACTCATCGGCCTGCTCCATTGGTGCGGTTCCTCGTGGCTACGAGGCGCTGGCGACGTTCCTGTGAAACCTCAAGGGGATAGACCTTGGAAGGATTGAGCTGCCAGTGGGGGTCAAAGCAATCCTTGACCTGCATCTGGATTTCCATGTCGGCGGCAGAAAACTGCTCGCCCATCAGGTCGCGCTTTTCTATGCCGACCCCGTGCTCACCGGTCAGGCAACCGCCGACCTCAACACAGAGTTTGAGAATATCGGCCCCGAACCTTTCGGCAATATCAAGATCGCCCGGCTTGTTGGCATTATACAAGATCAGCGGGTGCATGTTGCCATCACCGGCATGAAAGACATTGGCCACATCCAGCCCATACTGCCTGGACATCTGGCCAATCCGGGCCAGAACATGGGCCAGTTGGGAGACCGGAACCGTGCCGTCAAGGCAGATATAGTCATTGATCTGGCCCATGGCCCCAAAGGCAGACTTGCGCCCCTTCCAGATCAGGGCCGATTCCTCGTCCGAGGCGCTCTGGCGCAATTCGACCGGGTCAAGCCTCTGGGCAATCCGGGTAATCTTTTGCAATTGCAGTTCAATTTCATCCGCCGAGCCCTCGACCTCAACGATCAGCAGGGCCTCGACATCGGGATAACCGGCACCGGAAAACTTGTCGGTCTCCTGAATGCAGAGCCTGTCCATATATTCGATCGCAACGGGAAGAATACCGGCCCTGATAATGTCGGCAACGCAGGTGCCCGCAATTTCGGGACTGTCAAACCCGATCAGTACCGGACGGGCACCCTCGGGCCTGGGCAATATGCGAAGGGTGGCTTCCGTCACGATGCCAAGCTGCCCCTCGGAGCCGCAGATCAGGCCCAGCAGGTCATAACCTGCACTGTCCATGTGGGCTCCCCCAAGGCGAACGATCTCCCCGTCGGCCATAACCATGGTGACCCCGAGCAGATTATTGGTGGTAACCCCGTATTTGAGGCAATGGGCCCCGCCCGAATTCATGGCTATGTTGCCGGCAATGGCACAGGCCAGCTGGCTGGAAGGATCGGGGGCATAGAAGAAGCCATCATTCTCGACGGCGCCGGTAACGCTGAGATTGGTAACCCCGCTCTGAACGGTGACAAAACGGTTTTCAAGATCAATTTCAAGAGTATCGTTAAGACGGGAAGTGCCCAGCACCACACTGTCGGCGGTGGGCAGGGAACCCCCGGCCAGCGAAGTGCCGGCCCCCCTTGCGACAACGGCAACGCCAAGCTCGTGACAGATCCTGAGTGCTTCTGAAACCTCGCGGGTATTGCGGGGAAGAAGCACGGCCAGGGGCTTGCAGCGATAGGCGCTCAGCGCATCGCATTCATAGGCCAGGGTCTCCGCCTCGTCGCTGATGACAACATCTTCGGGCAATGCGGCCAAAAGAGCACCAACGATATGATCCCGGCGATCAATAACGTCCTGATCCGGGGTCGGCATCATTATGCTTGCCATCTCAGCACTCCTTTCCCTTTTTTGCCCGAAAAGCGGGCGAAACCTTCAAACCAATGAACCAGATGTCAAAGCTCGATCTCTTGAGCCAGCCCCTTTTCGGCGGCCAGCCTGGCAGCGGCAGAAGCCACGGCCAGATCCTGCAGGCCAACGCCGGTGCCATCAAAAAGCGTTATTTCCTCATCGGAAACCCGCCCCCCATGATCGCCGTTTATCACAGCGCCGATCGGGGTTATCCCGTCCTCAGCGATCAGGCCGGCGGCAATTGCATGCTGGGTTTCACCGATGGTGACCGACTGGGCGATCTCATCGGTAAACACCGTGGCCGCCGCCACCAGATCGGGGTCGACCTCCTGCTTGCCCTTGGTATCGGTACCCATGCAGGCGATGTGGGTTCCCGGTCTTATCCAGTCCTTCATGAGCAACGGTTCGTGGGCCGAAGTTATGGTGATTATCACATCGGACTCTGCGGCCAGCTGCTCACGCTCCACCGCCTCAAAGGGCAATCCGCATTCCCGGGCGACCTCACCCAGCCTGGGCAGCATGTCGGGATGCAGATTCCAGGCAACCACCTTTTCAAAATCACGCTGTTCGGTGGCCGCACGAAGCTGAAAAGCTGACTGATGACCGGCCCCGACCATGCCC
>WFPQ01000033.1 GCA_015487515.1 Hyphomicrobiales bacterium
ACTTGAGCGACGGCCAGGCCGAGGCCATCCTCAACATGCGGCTTCGTTCCCTGCGCAAGCTCGAAGAAGTTGAAATTCGCAGCGAATTTGAAAGTTTGAGCGAAGAGAAGAAACATCTTCAACTGCTGCTGGGTTCTGAGCGGCGCCAGTGGGGAGCCATTGCCACCCAGGTTGGTGAACTCAAGGACGCCTATGGCCCTGAAACCGCGATTGGGGCCAGGCGCACCGGGTTTGGCCAGGTTCCCGATGGTGAGGGGATTGATATCGAGGCCGCCATGATCGAGCGCGAGCCCATTACCGTGATCCTGTCGCAAAAGGGCTGGATCCGGGCCCTTAAGGGCCACAACAATGAAAAATCCACCCTGCAGTTCAAGGCCGGGGACGGTTTCAAGATGGCTCTGAAGGCCCAGACCACCGACAAGCTGCTGATCCTGACCACCTGTGGTCGTATCTATACCCTTTCGGCCGACAAATTACCCGGTGGCCGTGGCCATGGGGAGCCGGTACGGATCATGCTGGACATGGAAGAGGGTCACGACATCGTTGACATGTTCGTGCACGTGGCCGGCGCCAGTCGCCTGATTGCCTCCAGCATCGGCAATGGTTTTGTCGTTTCCGAGGACGACATGGTTGCCAATACCCGCAAGGGCAAGAAGATTCTCAATGTTTCCGGGGCTGTCGAGGCAAGATTGTGCGTGCCTGCCATTGGTGACCAGGTGGCGGTAATCGGGGAAAACCGCAAGTTGCTGATCTTTCCCCTTTCCCAACTGCCACGCATGGGCCGGGGCAAGGGGGTGCGGCTGCAAAAATACCGGGATGGGGGCATAAGCGATGCAAGGGTGTTTTCTTCAGAGAGCGGCATGAGCTGGGTTGACAGTTCTGGGCGCACCTTTGTCCGCTCCATGGAGGAATTGAGGGAATGGATCGGGGAACGGGCCGGGACCGGCCGGGTCCGTCCGTCCGGATTTCCGCGCAACAATCGTTTCAGGGGCTGATCTTGCCGGTAACGGCTGGTTGCATCATTCAGGCCGGGGTTCTATCGTGCCTGGCCGACGCTGAACGTGGCATAAAGGGGCAAATGGTCCGAGCCTGTCTGCTCACCGGCCCTGATTTCCTGCATGTAAACGTCCTGGCTGGCCAGTACATGATCTATGGACAGGAACGGAACGGTTTCCCGCCAGCCATCAAGATACAGGAGTTTTGGATAGGTCAGCAGGCCCCTTGAGTGGCGAATTAATCCGGTATCACGGCTGAACTGGTTCATGGCAAATGACCATCCGGTCGAATTGAAGTCCCCCGCCACCACCACCGGGCCTTCTATCTGGTTTATCTCGGCTGTCAATTCCTGCCATTCCCCCTGTTTTCTTGCCGACATGGCCGCCAGTTTTTCTGCCGGTCCGATATCGTTTCTGAACAGGGGGTTTATCTGGATTGGCCAGTTCAGATGGGTTATGACCAGGGTATATTCATTGCCTCCCGCATCCCTTAGGCCGGCGATTATTCTTGCCGCCGGATTGTTTGCAAGTTCCGGATTTTCTGCACAGCGGGTGCCGTTCTTTATGGAAAATTCGGTTTTTGAATAAAGCGCGATGAAAGAGCGCTTGCGCCCCCCGCAAAGCATGAAGAATGGATAGTCACGCACGATGCGCGGATGCAGCCCGGCCTGCTGCTCCATGAAATATTCCTGCAATGCTATGATGTCCGGATCCTGCTGGCGAATGATTCTGGCCAGCCTTTTCATGTCATAATTCAGTCCGAATATGTTCTGGCTCATCAGCCTTGTTTCCGGCTGCCCGTTACCCGGCCCTGGCTGGTATGAAATGGCGCTCATCTGTTCGGGAACTACCGATATTGCCGAAGCAAGAAATCCCAGTAACGCAAATGGCAGTATTTTTGTGCGCAGCGGGCTGTTTGCAAAGAACAGGACCGAGAGCAGCAATGTTGCAAGGATGCCAAGGAACAATAACAGTTGCAGGTGGCTGAATGCATCCAGCAGTGGGCTGGCAAATCCGAAAAAAGCTGCAAATGAAGCCAGGCCCAGCCCCAGCACCGCCAGCCCAAGGCCGAGCCGTATCAAGAAAACAATAGCCCTGATCAATTCATTTCCCCACTGCCGCAATCATGAATCCGGCCTGACCCCGTTAACAGGTTTGCAGCCTGCGGCGGAATCGCCACCATGGACCGGATTGCCAGAGTGTCCGGATTGTCGGCATATTGAGCCTGTTTGCCTTGCTGCGGGGTTAAGATCTGGCTTTTTGGCTTGAAAATGTTTCATAATCCAGCCAGCCCCTGTCCATGTACTGGACCTGCAGGGGTCTGAATTCGGATTTGTAACTCATCTTTGCCGATTTCTCCACCAGGTATCCCAGATAAACGTAGGCCAGCCCATTTGTGCGGGCCCGTTCGATATGATCAAGTATCAGAAAGCTTCCAGGGCTGCGCCTGCTCATTTCCGGGTCGAAGAAACTGTAGACCATCGAATATCCGTCGGCCATGTTGTCGGTCAGGCAAACCGCCAGCAATCTTCCTGCATTTTCGTCCCCTTTTTCTGCTTTCAGCCGGTATTCCACCACCGAGGTGTCAACGGCGGTATCCTCTATCATGTCCTGGTAGTCTTCTTCCGACATGTTGGTCATGCCGCCCCCCTCGTGACGGGCTTTGAGGTAACGGGAAAAGATTTCGTACTGTTCGTCTGTCGCCTGGGGGTGGCCGACTTTTGCCACTACGTCCCGGTTGGCCCGGATTATTCTCTTGTGGCGTTTTCTGGCCGTGAAATTCTTGACGCAAACCCGGGCCGACATGCAGGCCGAACAATCCCTGCAATTTGGCCTGTAGACCAGGTTCTGTGAACGCCTGAAGCCATTGTCTGCCAGCAACTGGTGCAGTCCCTGGGCGCGGTTTCCCGAAAGGTGGGTGAACATTTTTCTTTCTTCCCGTCCCTGAAGATAGGGGCAGGGGGAGGGGGCGGTAAGGTAGAACCGCGTTGCCTCTGGTGCCGAAATGCTCATTGCTTGCTCCGTTTCAGGCAGGTTTTCCTCAAAACGGCACTCCATAATACCATGGAGCAACGATGGAAAAAACCACCCAGACGATTATCACCAGCGGTGATCCCACCAGTATGAAATCCCTGAACCGATAATGCCCGGCTCCCATCACCAGCAGGTTTGTCTGGTAGCCTATGGGGGTGGCAAATGAAGCATTGGCCCCCAGAATGACCGAGATCACCAGCGGCATCGGGTCCATTCCTATCTTTGCCGCCGTTGCTATTGCTATGGGCGTGAACAATATCGCCGTTGCATTGTTGGACATGAAATTTGTCAACACCGCGACCAGCAGGAACATTCCGGACATTAAAATGCCCGGGGAAACCTCTCCAAGGCTTTCAATGGCGGCCTGGGCCAGGTAATCATCCCCCCCGGTTACCGACATGGAAAACGCCATGGCGATGGACGAGGCCACCAGCATGACGATCTTGCGGTCTATGGCCCTTGCGGCCTGTCTGACATTCAGGCACCCCCCGCCTATCATCAGGAATGCACCTGTGACTGCCGCCACCATCATGGGCACCATGCCGCTGATGATGACGGCAATGGTTGCTGCAAAAATCAGTTGTGCCCTGAGTGCCCTGCCATGGGGCTGCACTTCCCTGCCGCTCCATTCCATCACCAGCAGGTCCCGCAGCCCCCGAAGGCGTGCGATGGCATTTCTGTTTCCGTAAATCAGCAGGACATCTCCCGCCTCCAGCCTGATCTGGCTCAGGGGCTGGCGCGGCATCCGGCTTCGCCTTTCGATTCCTAGTATCGTGCAATCGTTCAGGGCGGCAAATCCCGACTGGTCTATGACATTGTTCACCAGGCGTGATCCGGGAGGAACCAGGGCTTCATAAAGCAGTATTGGCTCGTCTCCATCGGCCATGACCTGCCCGTTTTCTCCCTTGCGCTCGAAGGTTTTCCATGATTTCAGGGCATCGGTCAGAGCGTTGCGGGTGGCCGCTATTATCAGCGTATCCCCTTCTTGCAGGACTATGTCCTCGAAGGGGGGAAGAAAGTCTTCGTTTCCTCTCCTGACCGAGCGCACCGTGAACGAGGTTAGATTGGGAAACATCCCGGCAACGGTCTTGTCCCCGATCAGGGGGTGACCGGGGGTCAGGCGTATTTCGGTCAGGAACTGGGTAGAGCGGACCGGCTTTTTGAAGGGCTGACCCTTTTGGTTGTCCGGCGTGAAAAGCGGAGCGACGAACAGCACGTAAACTCCCCCGGCCAGGGCCATGGCCAGGCCTGGAATGGCAAACGAGAAGAATT
The DNA here is from genome assembly GCA_015487515.1 of Hyphomicrobiales bacterium. Classification (GTDB taxonomy): domain Bacteria; phylum Pseudomonadota; class Alphaproteobacteria; order Rhizobiales; family Devosiaceae; genus DROE01. The sequence goes on from WFPQ01000033.1 coordinate 4,302, forward strand.
CTATTTTCACCCCGGCCTCCTGTGCCGCTCCTGCCGCCAGCAGGTTGGTCGACGAGCCCAGCAGGGTCATCATGCCTCCCAATATGGTTATGTGGCTCAGGGGCATCATGTATCTTGCACTCGGGATCTTGCGATTTTTAAGAACCGAGGCAAGGACCGGAATGAAAACCACCACCACCGGGGTGTTGTTGACCACGGAACTGGCAACCCCGGCGATTATCAGCAGCAGGATGACCACCAGGACCGGGTATCTGGGCCAGAGTCTGCCCAGATATTCGGCCAGGGATGAAAGGGCCTCGGTCTGAATAAGGCCTTGACCGATTACAAGCAGGGCCAGAATAGTTATCAGGGCCGGATTCGAAAAACCCTGCAACAGTTGCGCCGGCTCCATCCCGCTGGCGGGCATGGATGCCCCTATCAGCATCAGGGCCACTATGGCCCCGAGAGAGACCAGTTCGATGGGGGCCCATTCCATGGCATAAAACATCATTGTCAGCACTATGACTGCAAAAACCAGCCCCATGGCCATCGTGCCGGAATCGGAAAAGAACTCGATCATCATGCCCCCATCATGGCCCCAACCGACATTTCATCCAAGCCCGCTTTTGCTCGAATATGAGGATCTCCCCCCAAATCAGCAGAATCAAAACATGCAAAAAACGACATATAATATTGATTTATGAGGGGAATTTCATTGGCCCATCCATGGACGAAGCCAAGAGCCAATGCAAGGGGCAATGCAAGAGCCAATGCAAGAGCCAATGCAAGGGGCAATCAATGACCTGGCCTTGCCGGGTGTCAGTTGGCAAGATCTGCCCAGTGCCTTTCCATGGGGGAACGCCGCAACATCAGGACTCCGGTTATGAGGTCGTGCAGCATTTGCCGGCGTGGAGTGAACAGGGCCAGCAGCAGGGAAAATGGGGGCAAAATCCAGCAGGTGAGCCAGAATATGAGCGGATGGGCAAATGCCCGCCAGCCATCAAGGGGCATGCCCCTGGTGGGGGTAAGAACTATATCCATCATTTGCATCCCAAGGGTTGCCCTTTTGCTGGAGCCAAGGGTTGCCCCATAATAGGCGACGATTGAAAGGGGAATGGCAAAAACCAGGGCCGGGATCGCCAGTCCGAACGAAACTATGCCGCCAATCAGTCCGGCAACGATAATAAGCGAAACCAGGCTGACAAGAATTGTCAGGTCCATGATGTAGGCGATTATTCTTCGCCTCAGCAACCCCTCGAACAGTTCGGGGAATGAACGGGGGTTCGGCAATTCTGTTTTTTCCCTGTATGCCATGTGCTTTTCCCCCGTTTTCTTTTGGTCCTGATCTCAGGAACATTGCTTTTGGTGATTTTACAGGAATTTTTTGCAGTAACAAAGGCTGGCTTGCCCCGTGAAGTTTTCAGGCCGGGCCCGATCAAATCTCTGCAAGCACTCGATTTCTGCAAGGGTCCGAGGCGGTATTCTGCCCCGAAGCGGTGGTATTGGCCATATTGCCAGAAAACCCCAAAACCGCTAGGGGAGTCCTTGCACTGCCGGAGTTGGCCAGAATGATTGAAAAAACTGAAATGATTGACAGGCTTGTTTTGCCCATTGCCCTGCTTGCCCTGCTCGGAGGGCTTTATGATACCGGCCGCCTGCTTGGGTTTGGCCTGGGTTCCCAGGATCCCGTGCAGCTATTTTCCATTTCCGGCTTTGCGCTGCTTGGAAGTTTTGCCATAGCCAGGATTTTTGCCGCCGTTGGCATGTGGATCCGCTCCAACTGGGGAACTCCCCTCCTGTTTGCAACTACCCTTGTCGAACTGGTTGTTTTTCTTTTTGCCATTGCCGACCTTGATATCGGTTTTCTTGGCTTTGGCTTCCGCCTGGTTCAACTGGCCGGCTCCCTTTTCATCCTTTTCATCCTTTACAGGGCCTGGCACAGCAGCAGGCACAGCTAGATGTTCGATTCACTTGGCCGTGAAAGCATGGCCCTGGTATTTCAACATGGTTTATCTTTGCTCAATTAGCCGTTTACCAGTGATTCAGGTTACAGTTTCATGACCATGGGTAAGGATTTGGAAAGCCAAAAACACGAACTATCTCAGTAAGATAGTATTAAGATTGAATCTTAAACCGATTTTATTACCCGGCTTTTAGATTGTCTCCAACAGACACGGAAGAATTCGTGCATTTTACAGCGAGGCATATAATGAATTTCAAATCGAACACCGCAAAGGTGATGGAGGACGGGCCCGAGGCTCGTACGAAACCGCTTTACATAGAAGCCGTTTCCAGGGTGGAGCGGCTTCATCGCCGTCTCCTGGACCTGATAAAGGATGAATTTGATCGCATGTCCTGGGATGACATAAATCCCACCCAGGCCCTGTTGATGTTCAATATCGGAGGCGCTGAACTCACTGCCGGAGAATTGCGCTCAAGGGGCTACTATCTTGGCTCCAACGTTTCCTATAACCTCAAGAAGCTGGTAGACATGGGGTATATTTTCCAGGAACGCTCAAGGGCCGACCGCCGTTCGGTGCGCATAAGGCTTTCCCCCAAGGGAGAAGAGGTGGCCGAGGTCATAGACGAACTTTACGACCGCCACATGGCATCCATCGAAAAGGTCGGCGGACTTGGAGAGGGGGAGTTCAAGAAACTGAACAAGGCCCTTGGACAACTCGAACGTTTCTGGGTTGATCAGATTCTTTACAAGCTCTGATTCATTACATGCCTTTGTCCGCGGGTACCCTGCTGTCTGCCCGGTGGTGATGGAATCACGAGTTTTGTGCCTTTTCTGCCCTGTCGGGTCCATGAACGCTGGCCGCTGGCCGGCGTTTCTGGCTTTTGCCCGACCTGTTCGCATGTTTTTTGGTAAAACTTGATTATTGCTCTGCTTTGAACGAAAATCCCCCCGATTCCCATGATCTGGTTGATTGCCCGTATGGCGAACCGGTCTCTGGGCGATAGAAACGGGGCTGGCGTGAGCGACAGGGACGAGCAGGGACGGGTATATTTTGAATTCACCCCCATGGGACAGCAGGTAAGGGTTGCGGCCATAGACCCGCAAACCGGCACCGAGGTCATAATAATTGCCCCCGCCAGTGCTTCCCAGCATGACATGCAGCGCATTGCCACGGCCAAGCTCATGCGCAAGCTCGAACGTGACAAGCCTGCCTGATTTTCTCCCCGGGCACCTGTTTTCGCCTCCTCCCGGGTATTCCTTGCTTGTTGTGGTTTGTTGAGGTCTGGGCCAGGCCCGGCCTTTTGTCCCTGCCGGCTGCCAGTCGTATTTTTGCTTACAGCGCCGGTTTTTTGCTCTCGTCCCGCTTGGGTTGCAATTGTTAGTGTGATAAGCGGATTCTGAAAAACAGTCTTTTCCCATCCATTTCAATTTGAATCGCGAGACCCCGATGAGTATAAAAG